>USMP01000024.1 GCA_900555795.1 uncultured Eubacteriales bacterium | reverse complement strand
CCATTCAAGCGCTCTCCCAGCTGAGCTATACCCCCACATATGGCATCGGACCCTGTCGAACCGCCTGAGATTTTATGTTCCAAGTGTTCCCGCCCGATTGCTTGGTTATTATAGCAAGAGAACTTCTCGTTGTCAAGGGTAAAAATAAAAAGTCTCTGTTGTTGAAGCCAATAATTTTACTTTGAAGTGTAAATGGTTTTATTAAACCTCTCTGATCCGTAAAGTTATGGGCATTTTGTCAAGTGTTCCCTTATGAAGATAAGGTATGCAGCTTATATAAGCGCATCTACACTGTAATTGCGTGGATACGCTTTCTAGTTATTTTGAAAAGAGTTTTTATGAAACCGAATACCCACGCTTATCTACAACAGGAACAATAAAAATGTCTCCACCGATAGACAAACCGGCCATTCCTTGACGATGGACGGGCCTGGGCGCAAAAAATTCTGCCCACTCCCATCGGATGGGCAGAATTTTATTACATTCCGGGGCGGTACGGCCCTTACGCCGCCGCCTCGCCGGTTGCGTTTTCCCGGAACAGCAAAGATACGCACCAGAGTCCTGCGATCCCCACGATCGTATAGATAATGCGGGACAATACGGCCATCTGGCCGCCGCAGATGAAGGCCACCAGGTCGAAGCCAAAAAGCCCCACAGACCCCCAGTTCAGCGCGCCGATAATCACCAGCACCAACGCGATCCGATCCCAAATCACAGTCGTTACCTCCCTTCCGTTTGCAAGCCGCACAGTATCCGGCTTCACCGCCTAGTCTCCCCAGACATTTTTCGCTTATACATCTCTTCTTACAAAATTATTTTTTGCGCAGTTGACAAAGAATTTGCCTGATTCTGACTTTTCCGTTGAAAAAGGCTGCGAACCTCTGTATAATACGGGTAGACAGCATAAGGAGGCTTAGACTGTGAAATACCTACTGGTCATCGGAGACGGCATGGCCGACAACCCTGTCCCGGAGTTAAACGGCAGAACGCCGCTTCAAACCGCCTCCATCCCAAGCATCGACCGCATGGCTGCCAAGGGCATCGTGGGGCGGGCCGTCAATTGTCCGAAGCCCCTGCCTGCCGGCAGCGAGACCGCCATTCTCTCCATTTTTGGCTGCGACCCCCGGCGCTACTTTACCGGGCGCTCCCCCATGGAGGCCGCCGCCGCAGGGATTGCCCTGGCGCCGGGGGACGCGGCTTTCCGCTGCAATCTTGTATCGCTGGAGGACGGGAACCTGCCTCTGGAGGAGCGAAAAATTTTGTCCCACAGCGCCGGGTCCATTGAGGGAGACGCGGCCCTGGCCGCCGTGGGCATCCTGCTGGATAACCCCGCCTTCACCAAGGCTCTGGAGGAAGCGCGGCTGGAAATTCATCCCTTCCCCGCTTTCCGGCAGCTGGCCATACAGCACAAAAGCGACTTAACTGGTATTCGCTTTACGCCGCCCCACGACCATCTTGGGCAAAGGGCCGGCCCTCTGCTTCCAGCCGGAAATGAGCGGGCGGCGGTATTTACCGACCTGATGCGCCTGGCCACCGAAATTCTGGACCACCATCCAATTACGGAGCGGCGGCGGGCGGCGGGAAAGCTGCCTGCCAACGGCATTTGGTTCTGGGCGGAGGGCACCGCCCCCTCCCTGCCCAGCTTCCGCAGCCAATATGGGCTGGATGGCGCCGTTGTCAGCGCCGTGCCCCTCTGCCACGGCATCGGAATCCTGCGGGGACTGGAGATGGTGGAGGTCCCCGGCGCCACCGGGGAACTGGACACCAACTTCACCGGCAAGCTGGAGGCCACCTGGGAGAAGCTGGGGCAATATGACTTTGTCTGCCTGCACCTGGAGGCTCCGGACGAGTGTACCCACAACGGCGACCTGGCCGGCAAAATTCAGGCTATCGATTGGCTGGACAGCCGCCTGGTGGCCCCCCTTCTGACCCGGCTGGAGCGAACTGGTCTGGATCACCGTGTGCTGCTGCTCAGCGACCACAAAACGCTTACCGCCACCCGTGGCCACGACGGCGACCCGGTACCCTTCCTGCTCTACGACAGCCGCGTGGACACCGGACGGGGTGGCGTATACGATGAGGCCGCCGGTGAAAACGGCCCTTACGTGGAAAACGGCTGCCAGCTGCTGGACCTGCTCTTTGAAAAATAGTATCTCCCCGGACACCGCGTCTATCAGGCGGGTGGAGAAGCCCGCGTTGATATAGGGTAACAACATCACATACAACGGAGGAAAAACGACATGGACAAGACCTTTCAAGCCATTGGCATGGCCCCGGCGGACATTCTGCTGCCCCGGGACTGCGACATGACCCGCTGGGCCGTGGTTGCCTGCGACCAGTTCACCTCCCAGCCGGAGTACTGGGCCCAGGTGGACCGCATTGCCGCCGATGCCCCCTCTACCCTGCGGCTGATCCTGCCGGAGAGTCAGCTGAACGACAGCGATGTGGAGGAGCATATCGCCCACATCAACCGCTCCATGGCTGACTACCTGGCCCGGGATATTTTCAGGACCTACCCCCACTCCATTTTTTATATTGAGCGCCGCCAATCCGATGGGGCGGTCCGGCGGGGCCTGGTGGCGGCGGTGGATCTGGAGCAATATGACTACACCCCCGGCTCCGGCTCCCTGATCCGGGCCACCGAGGGCACGGTGCTGGAGCGCATTCCACCCCGGGTGCGGGTGCGGAAGGATGCCCCCATTGAACTGCCTCACGTGATGCTGCTCATTGACGACCCCCACGCCACCTGCCTGGAGCCCATTGCCGCCGAAACAGCCGGCATGGAGCCGGTGTACAACTTCGAACTGATGATGGGGGGCGGCCACCTGCAGGGCTGGAAGCTGACAGAGGGGCAGATGGAGCGTCTGGCCTCCGCCCTGGCGGAGTTGGCCAGTCCTGCCGCCATGGAGGAGAAATACGGCATGGGTTCCGCCGCTCCCCTGCTCTTCGCAGTGGGCGACGGCAACCACTCCCTGGCCACCGCCAAGACCTGCTATGAAAATCTGAAGCAGGTCACGCCGAAGGACCAGTGGGCGGACCTCCCCGCCCGCTACGCTCTGGTGGAGATCGAGAACCTTCACGACAGCGCCCTGCAGTTCGAGGCCATTCACCGAGTGGTATTTGGCGTGGAGCCGGCGGAATTTATGGAGGCATTTAAGAAATTCTACCCCAATGCCCACGAGGGCAAGGGTGAGGGCCACACCATTGAGGTGGTATGGCCCGGCCACGACGGCTTTATTACCGTCCCCGACCCAAAGGTACAGCTGGCGGTGGGCACCCTGCAGAGTTTCCTGGACGCCTACTTAAAGGAGCATGGCGGCGAGGTGGATTACATCCACGGCGACGACATCACCCGCCAGCTGGGAGGAAAACCGGGCAACATGGGCTTCCTGCTCCCGGCCATGGGTAAGGACCAGCTGTTCAAAACCGTTATCGCCGACGGCGTGCTGCCGCGCAAGACCTTCTCCATGGGCCACGCCGAGGACAAGCGCTACTATGTGGAGAGCCGGAAAATCCGCTGAGACACAGCGTCATTTTTGCGCGGGACGTATTACAGGGAAAAAGGCAGATAGGAGACTTGGCTATGCTGACATATAAACAGGCTGAAAATCTGATGGTGACGCTGGGCCTGCCCGGTATCGTGCTGCTGGTGGCGGCGTTTATCATCAAAAACGTTTGGGCCGCCGGCGTGGGCGTCGTCCTGTGCCTGCTGGCGGCGGCGGCCTGGCGGATTTTTGGCCGCTGCCCCCACTGCGGGAAATTTGTGGGCTTTCGGGATGACGGCAAGGTGTGCCGCAAGTGCGGCGGCAGTCTGACAGACATACCGGAGGAACTGCTTAAGCGCCGGGGCAAGCGCTGAGCGGCGGCGGGAAGAGGCTGGCCATGATCCTGACAGAACACGCCTACGCCAAGCTGAACCTGTCTCTGGACATTCTGGGCAAACGGCCCGACGGCTACCACGACCTGTGCATGGTCATGCAGTCCATTGACCTCCACGACACCCTTACCCTTACGGAGCGGCCGAAGGGAGAACTGGAGGTCTGCACCACCCTCAGCTATCTGCCCAGGGATGAGAGCAACATTGCCGTCAAGGCCCTGCGCCGCTTCACAGAGGCGACGGGACTGACTCTGCCCGGTTTTTCCCTGGCCATTGAAAAACGGATTCCAGTCTGCGCCGGCATGGCCGGCGGCAGCAGCGACGGCGCCGCGGTGCTGCGTGTCCTGGGCAGGGCCTACGCCCCCCAGCTGCCGGGTGCATGCCTGGAGAGGATTGGCTCCGCAGTTGGCAGCGACGTACCCTTCTGTGTCCGGGGCGGGACAGCCCTGGCGGAGGGCCGGGGCGAGAGGCTGACGGATCTGGCGGCGCTGCCTCCCTGCTGCTTTGTGGTATGCAAGCCTCCTCTCTCCGTCTCCACGCCGGAACTCTTCGCTCAGGTCCGCCTGCGGCAGCTGCGCTGCCACCCGGACACTGCGGGCATTGTCCGGGCCCTGGAGGAGGGGGATCTGGAGGGCGTGGCCCGGCGGCTCTACAACGTCTTTGAGGACGTGCTCCCCCGCCGGTACGCCCAGGTGTTCGAGATCAAGAGCCAGCTGCTGGAATTGGGGGCTATGGCCGCCTCCATGACCGGCAGCGGCCCCACGGTATTTGGACTTTTCCGGGAACGCAGTCGGGCTGAGGATGCTCTGGCCGTTCTGGCCGGACAGTTTTCCTCCGTATTTTTATGCCAAAGCGTGGAAAAATCTGTATAAAACAGAATGATACCGTCCATACTGGCAGTAACAACTCCAGTATGGACGGTATATGTGATGAAAATTTGGCAAAAGCTGCTGCTCTCCGCCCTGGCGGGCGTATTCGCAATGCTCCTGTACAGCACCCCCATGTGGTGGGGCGTGCTTTTCTCCCCTATCTCCCAACCCTTGACTACTGCCGATGAGGCAGAAGTTCTGCGGGAGGAAGGCGGGCTTATTTCCTGGGAGGTGGACGGCGTCACCTTCCGTTTCCGGTCCCTGGACCTGCTTTTGGATTTCCTGGGCCGGTTTTAGCGTCCTCCCGCCGCGCTGCCATGTTATGGGCCGGCCCAGGCGCTTTCCCACCCGGGAAAGCGCGGGCTGGTCCCTTTTTATTGGCGCAGGCGCGGACGCTGGAAGTGGCGTTTCGTCAGCTGGGCCGCTACCGGACTCAGCGCCAGAATCGCCACCAAGTTGGGCAGCGCCATCAAGCCGTTCAGGGTTTCCGCAATATTCCACGCCAGTTCCAGCCGTATGGTGGCTCCCACCACCACAAACATGGCAAACACAAACTGGTAGATTCTGCGCACCCCGGAGCCAAAGAGGAACTCAAAGCAGCGCGTTCCGTACAGCCCCCAGGTCAGCATGGTGGGCAGTGCAAAGAAGGTCAGGCACACCGCCACAATCACCACCGGCAGCGCTCCGGCAAACACGGACTGAAAAGCGGCAATAGCCAGGGCCGCCCCGGTGTCCACACCATAGGGGACGCCATCTGTTCCCAGGCCCACCAGGATCACCAGGGCCGTGACAGTGCAGAGCACAATGGTATCCATGAACACCTCAAACACCCCGTAAAACCCCTGCTCCACCGGGTCCTCCACGTCGGCAGCTGCATGGGCAATCGGGGCGGAGCCCATCCCTGCCTCATTGGAAAAAATGCCCCGCCCCACGCCCTTGGTAATCACCGTCCGCACTGTCGCTCCCACCGCTCCCCCGGCCACGGCCTGGGGAGAAAAGGCCCCCGCAAAGATGGCGTATAGTGCCTCCGGCACCGCATCGATATTGCGGGCAATGACCGCCAGGGCTGCCGCCACATAAACCACCGCCATCACCGGCACCAGCAGTGCGCACACATCTCCCAAGCGCTGAATACCGCCGATGAGCACCACCAGCAGCACCACAGCGCAGGCGACGCCCACCACCAGGGCAATGAGCACCCGCTGCCGAGCCGTCGTATCCACAAAGCAGGCCACAGCCTCGTTGATGGCGCCGGCAACAGTGTTGACCTGGGTCATGTTTCCAATGCCAAAGGCGGCAATGCTGCCGAAAAGGGCAAATACCCTGGCCAGCCGCCGCCAGCCAAGCCCGTTCTGGATATAGTACATCGGACCGCCCACCCAATCCCCCTGGTCGTTGCGCTGCCGGTACCGTACCGCCAGGACCACCTCACAGTACTTGGTACCCATCCCCACCAGGGCGGATACCCACATCCAGAATACAGCCCCTGGCCCGCCGATGGCAATGGCCCCTGAAACACCAGCGATGTTGCCGGTGCCAATGGAGGCCGCGAGAGCGGTGCACATAGCCTTAAAGGGGGAAACAGCCCCCGCCCTTTTCTCCCGCCGCCCCCGGGTCTTGCCCAGAATGGCACGCAGGATATCCCCCAGCCTTGTCACCTGTGGAAAGCCGCACAGAGCGCTTACCACCAGGCCCACGCCCAAAATCAGCACCATGGCCGGGACGCCCCACACCAGGCTGTTGACGGTTCTCTCCAGGCCCCCTTCCCCCAGGAGGCCTCCTCCACCATTCACACCAAAAATCCAGTTTTCCACCTGCTCCATAGCCGCCCTCTTCTCCCTTCCAGCCCTGCCGCCGCATCTCCGGCGAACACAACGGAAGCATTCTATCAATCCAGCGCCGCAAACACAAGGGATTCCTGCGCCGGAGACAGGTTCTTGACTTGCCATGGGGGCATGCTATAATAGATAAAAAGATACTCATGCGCCCGCCCTCCGGGGACCATCCGCCGTATCCCCGCCGCCAGGAAAGGAGACGCCCTATGACCTTGTCGGATGCCATCTATACCCGCATTTCCGTCCGCTCCTATCTGCCGGATCCCATCACCACCGATCAGTGCCAGGAACTGTGCAAAACGATTGAACAGTGCAACCACCACTCCGGACTGCATATACAGCTGGTCTGTCAGCGGCCGGAGCCCTTCGCATCCCTGTCCAAAAGCTACGGCATGCTCAAGGGTGTACGCAACTATCTGGTCTTTGCCGGCCCCGCCGGGGACCCCCATCTGAGGGAGAAGTGCGGCTATTTTGGGGAACAGATTATTCTAACCGCCACTGCCATGGGCCTGGGCACCTGCTGGGTGGGCGGCACCTATGACAAAAAAAGCTGTCTGGAGCACCTGGGCGGCGGCGATGAACTGGTATGCGTGGCCGCCATCGGCCATACCTCCGCTCAGCGCAGCGGTCGGGAGAAGCTTATTCGCCGCGTCACCGCACGCAAGAGCCGCAGCGTGGCGGAACTGGCCTCCGGACTCAGCCATGCTCCCAGCTGGTTTATGGCCGGCATGGCCGCCGTACAGCGTGCTCCCTCCGCCATGAACCGCCAGCCCGTCCGCTTTGTGAAGAAGCGGGACAATACCGTTGAGGCCCATCTCACGGAAAACACCCCCTTCTCCCCTGTTGACCTAGGCATTGCCAAACTCCACTTCGAACTGGGGGCCCACGGCGGGACCTGGGACTGGGGAGACGGCGGCATATTCCAGAAGGCGGCGGAGGAAAAATCCTGCGGCGCGGTGATTTGGCGGGGCGACTCCGCCCACCACCAGTACCTGCTGGTACAGCACAACGGCGGCCACTGGAGTTTCCCAAAGGGCCACATGGAGGACCGGGAGACAGAGGTGGAGACCGCCCTGCGGGAGATTCGGGAGGAAACCGGCCTGTCGGCCCGGATTGATGACCGCTTCCGCCAGGTCGTCACCTACTACCCCATGCCCGGTGTGGTGAAGGATGTGGTTTTTTTCATTGCCCAGCCCACCGGCGGCACAGAACACGCCCAGGAGGCGGAACTGCGGGATCTGGGATGGTTCTCCTTCCAGGAGGCCAGGCCCCGCGTCACTTTCGCCACCGACGAAGAAGTTCTGCTGGCGGCGGAGGCCTATATTACCGGGGCGGAAGGCCCCCATTCTGATCCACGGGAGCGCCTATGACAGACTACTTTAACCTGCGCCTGCCGGAGGACGAGATCCGTGCCATCAGCAGCATCGGCCTGGCCCATCTGGGAGACGGGGTGTACGAACTGCTGGTGCGCGCCTATCTCTGCGCCCACGGCAGAGCCACCGGAAAGGGCCTCCACCGCGCCACGGTGGAACTGGTAAAGGCCCCTGCCCAGGCCGGCATGGCGGACAAAATTCTCCCCCTTCTGACGGAGGAAGAACTGGCTGTATTTAAGCGGGGCCGCAACGCCCACGTAAACTCTATTCCCCACAACGCCAGCCGCACAGACTACCTCAAGGCCACCGCCCTGGAGTGCCTGCTAGGCTATCTCTACTTACACGGCAGCCGGGAGCGCATCCTCCAGCTGTTCGACGCCATGATTGAGGAGGCTCCCCATGCCACTTGACGCCATCTGCCTGTCCGGCATCCTGGGGGAACTGGACGGGAGCATCACCGGATTGAAAATTGAGAAGGTGCAGCAGCCCGCCAGGGATCAGATCATTTTATCCCTGCGGGGCGGTAAAAAGCTGCTGCTATGCGCCGGGGCCAGCCAGGCCCGCATCCACCTCACCGCCCTGAGCCGGGAGAATCCCGCTTCGCCCCCCATGTTCTGCATGCTGCTGCGCAAGCATCTGACAGGCGGGCGCATTGTCTCCATCCAGCAGCCCACTCTGGAGCGGGTGGTGCGTCTGACGGTGGATATGGTGGACGAACTGGGAGAACCCGGTCAGCGCCACCTGATTCTGGAGTGCATGGGCCGCCGTTCCAACCTGATTTTGCTGGACGGCCAGGAACGAATCATTGACTGCCTGCGCCGGGTGGATATGGAGATGAGCGAAGCACGTCAGGTACTTCCCGGCCTCTTCTACCACCTGCCCCCCGCCCAGGAGAAGGCAGACCCCCTGGCCATCGACGGCGCCGCTTTCGATGCGCTGCTGAGAAATGGGGAGGGAAAACCGGCGGATCAGTTCCTGCTGGACAGCTTTTTCGGACTGTCCCCTCTGATCTGTCGGGAAATCGCCTTTCAAGCCCTGGGAGACAGCGCCCGCCTGCTGACCGCCGGAGCGGAGGCTCCCCTCTCCTCCGCTTTCTATTCCTGGCAGGAGTCTGTAAGGGAAAAACGCTTTACTCCAATTCTGCTTTTTCAGGGGAACAAGCCCGCTGATTTTTCCTACCTTCCCATCGCCCAGTACGGTGAGAGCATGGCCTGCGAATCTCGGGAGAGTTTTTCCGAACTGCTGGACAGCTTCTATGAGACCCGGGAGCAGCTGGAGCGGGTGCGTCAGCGGGGCCACGACTTAATCCGCACTGCCACCACCGCCCGGGACCGGGTGCGGCGGAAGCTGGCGCTGCAGGAGAAGGAGTATGCCCAGACCCAGGACCGGGACAAGCTGCGCGTGTGCGGGGAATTGATCACCGCAAACCTCTACCGGATGGAGAAGGGCCAGCGGTTCCTGCAGGCAGAAAACTACTATGAGGAAGGCTGTCCGCTTCTGGACATTTCCCTGGACCCTCTTCTGACTCCCCAGCAAAACGCGGCAAGGTACTTCAAGCAGTACAGCAAAGCCAAAACGGCGGAGCGGTATCTCACCGAACAGATTGCCGCCGCCCGTCGGGAGCGGGACTGGCTGGAGAGTGTGCTGGATG
>USMP01000023.1 GCA_900555795.1 uncultured Eubacteriales bacterium | reverse complement strand
CTATGATGCGCTTCTGTCCAAACAGAAGGCCAGGTCCGCCGTCTCCGGCAAAAAGGTGGCCGTGGTGGGCGGCGGCCCGGCCGGGATGGCGGCGGCCTTCTTCCTGGGCCGGGAGGGGGTGCCCGAGGCGGCTCAAAATGCCGTGCTGAACGCCAACTACCTGATGCGGCGGATACAGGGCACCTTCGCCCCCGCTTTTGACCGCACGTGTATGCACGAGTTTGTGCTGGATCTGGGGGCCTTTAAGAAGGAGACCGGCGTCTCCGCCCTGGATGTGGCAAAGTCCCTCATCGACCGCGGCATGCACCCACCCACGATGTACTTCCCCCTCATTGTCCACGAGGCCCTGATGCTGGAGCCCACGGAGACGGAGAGCCGGGAGACCCTGGACTGGGCGGCGGAGGTGTTCCGCCAGCTGTACAAGCTGGCCCATGAGGACCCGGGCTATATGCACGAGGCCCCCCACAGCGCTCAGATCGGCCGTCCGGATGAGGTGCGGGCCGCCCGCACCCCCATTCTGCGCTACGCGTTTTCCTGACGGTCCCCGCCAAACGATACAGCGGCGATAAAAATGCCCCGGCCGGGAAGATGGAGCCTGGCCGGGGCAAATTTTATTGATTGTGTGGGGCGACAGCCCTATTGGAACAGGCCCGCCACCAGGGGGGTGACATAGGCCTCCATAACGGCGGCGGCCACAGTCAGGGGGAATACCAGCAGCAGCATGACCCGCAGCAGATCCCCCGCCAGTTCCACCATGGGTACCCGCCGCTGGCTGCCGGTAACGATGCGGCACATATTGCGGCACAGGCACACCCCGCAGGCCGCCGACAGCAGCAGCGCCGGGATCTCAAAAATTCCGTGGGGCAGCAGGGCCGCCAGAAACAGGGCCGCGGACAGCCCCTGGCTCCAGTAAATACCCCCCATGACCCCCAGCAGGATTCCATTGGCCAGCAGAGTAAAGACCGGCAGAAACAGGAAGGGGGCCAGGCCATAGACGGCGGAGAAGAGCATGGCCCGCCAGTTGTTCAGCAGCAGGCCAAAGACGGACAGGTTTCCCGCCTTGTCCAGAATGCCTTCCTCCGCGATCTGCCGGACAAAGGAGTCAATCAGGGCGGCGGACTCCTCCGGCGCGGCGAAGGCGGCGGCACAGCCCAAAAGGGCTCCCACCGCCAAGGTGACGGCGCACCAGAGCAGCAGCTTGGGAAAATCCGTCCGGAAAAAATCCCGCAGTAGGAGCAGGTGGTCCCTCAGGCCCCTCATGCGTCCAGCTTGGCCAGGCCCAGCCGCAGCCGCCGCAGGCACTCCTCGCGGCCCAGGATGGCGCAGAGTTCCACCGCTCCGCCGGGCGTTACCGCCTGGCCCGCCGCCGCGATGCGGACGGGCCACATGAGTGTGGCGTTCTTGACCTCCAGGCTTTCGGCAAGGCCCATAAGGCAGTCGTGGATGCTCTCCTGATCCCATGTGGCCAGGGCCTGAAGGGCGGGGATGGCGGCGTTCAGCATGGTCCGGGAAACATCCTCGTTGGTCTTGGATTTCTTGTTGGTGAAAAGTTCCGTGCCGTATTCCGGCAGGGCCTCGAAGAAGGCCACCTTTTCGGGGATGTCGGTGAGTTTTTCGCAGCGGGCCTGGAGCAGAGCGGCAATGGCGGCGGTGTCCAGGGCAGGATTTTTTACGGCCTCACGGATGTAGGGCTCTGCCGCCGCGTGGAACGCCTCCGGCGTCATGGCCCGGAGATACAGGGCGTTGAAATGGGTCAGCTTCTCCAGATCAAAGATGGCGGGGGACTTGGAGATGCCGCCGATATCAAATATCTCCGCCAGTTCCCGGAGAGAAAAAATCTCCCGCTCCGCCTGGTCGCCCCGGGGACTCCAGCCCAGGAGAGCCACGTAGTTCAAGATTGCCTCCGTGAGAAAGCCCTGGGCCTTCAAATCCTCATAGGAGGGGTCGCCATGGCGCTTGGACATCTTGTTGTGCTGATCCCGCATAACGGGGGAGCAGTGGACGTAGGTGGGCACCTCCCAGCCGAAGCCCTGGTAGAGCAGGTTGTACTTGGGGGCGGAGGAGAGGTACTCACTGCCCCGGACCACATGGGTGATGCCCATAAGATGGTCGTCCACCACGTTGGCGAAGTTGTAGGTGGGCAGGCCGTCCCGCTTGAGGAGCACCTGGTCGTCCAGGGTGCTGTTCTCCACGGTGATGTCCCCGAAGCTGGCATCATGGAAGGTGGTGGAGCCCTCCCGGGGGATCCGCTGGCGAATCACGAAGGGCTCGCCGGCGTCCACACGGGCCTGAGCCTCGGCGGGGGACAGGTCCCGGCAGGGGTCGGCGGGGCGGCCAAAATCGCCGGTGTCCTCCTCGCTCTCGGTTTTCTCGCAGAAGCAGTAGTAGGCGTGGCCCCGCTCCACCAGGAGCCGGGCGTATCTGCCGTAGGTATCCCGCCGCTCAGACTGGATGTAGGGGGCCACAGGGCCGCCTACGTCGGGTCCCTCGTCATGGGTGAGGCCGCACTCCGCCAGGGTGCGGTAGATGACATCGGTGGCGCCCTCCACCAGACGGCCCTGGTCTGTATCCTCAATGCGAAGAATAAAGGTGCCGCCGGTATTGCGGGCGATGAGCCAGGTGTACAGGGCGGTGCGCAGGTTTCCCACGTGCATGTAGCCGGTGGGGGAGGGGGCGAAGCGGGTGCGCACCTTTCCGTGGGGAATTTTGGCCTCCATATCCTGAAAGTAGGTCATATCGATTGCCATAGGGGGTGTCCTCCGTGTCTGTTGATATCTGATTTTATCAATTATACCCAAAAGGGCGGGCAGGGTCAAGGCCGGGCAGAAATTTTCAGTTGGCTGGAAGCTGTCTGACTGTTTTTGAAAGAAAAAACAAAAAGGTGCTCTCCGGGGGAACTAATTCTGATTTCGATATTCGATATTCAAAATAGGCAATTGACAGAAAAAGGAAACAGGGAGTATACTTGTTTTAATCCACATACTGCGGCGTGTCCAGCCGGCTACAGCGTACGCTGTAGTTTATTCCGTATCAGGATACGGAATAAAGACCTCTGCCGACAGAACGGGGCGGTGTGGAGCCCGTGGATGTGTGGGAAACATGTAGGGAGGAGTACTATGAAAAGACGCAGTGCAAGACGCTTACTGGCTCTTCTGCTGACGCTGGCCATGGTGTTGGGCCTGACGCCCGGCGCATTCGCGCTGGACGGGGACGACGCATCGGACACCGTCACCTGGGAGCAGGTGAGCAACGATTCGGTGACTGCCGCCATAGATCAGACCGTGGCGGAAGAGCCGGAGGAAGAACCCCTCTATGGAGACACGGAGGATGTCCGTGTATCCATCGTCCTGGAGGAGCAGCCGACCCTGATGCGGTTCTCCATGGCCGCCAATGAGGATGTAACCGCCAATTCTTCCGCCATGAACTACCGCGCCGGTCTGCAGGAGCAGCAGGACGCGGTGGCGGAGGCCATTTCCGAGGAGGCCCTGGGTGGGGAGAAATTGGATGTGGTGTGGAATCTGACGCTGGTGGCCAACGCCATCTCCGCCAACGTGGCCTACGGCTCCATTGAGGACATCAAGGCCGTGCCCGGCGTGGCGGACGTGGTGGTGGAGCGGCGGTATGAGCCCGATGTGTATTCTGTGGGCGGCGACGACCCCAACATGCAGGTTTCCACCGGTATGACCGGTACCGCTACTGCCTGGACCAACGGCTACACCGGCGCCGGAATGCGTGTGGCAATCATCGACACCGGCCTGGATACCGCCCACCAGTCCTTTGACAGTGACGCCTATCTCCACGCCATCGATCTGGACGCCCAGGCCGCTGTGACAGAGGACAAGGCGAAGAGTGAGGAGGCCTACATTGCCTCCCTGGATCTGCTGGACGCGGAGGAGATCGCCGGTAAGCTGAAGGATCTGAACATCTACAAGGAGGACAACAGCCTGACTGCGGCTGACCTCTACATCAATGCGAAGATCCCCTTCGGCTACTCCTACATAGATGGGGACACGGATGTGACCCATTTAAATGACACCCAGGGTGAGCACGGCTCCCACGTGGCCGGTATCGCCACCGCCAACCGGTTCCTGGATAACGGGGACGGCTCTTTTGCGGAGGCCCTGGACGCGGTCCATATGGTGGGCAACGCCCCGGACGCCCAGGTCATCGTCATGAAGGTGTTCGGTAACGCCGGCGGCGCCTATGACAGTGACTACATGGCCGCCATTGAGGACGCGGTGGTGCTGGGCTGCGACAGCGTGAACCTGTCTCTGGGCTCCGGCAACCCCGGCATGACCTACAGCACCGGCTATGAGGAAATCATGGACATGCTGACCACCACGGACATGCTCTCCGTCATGTCCGCCGGCAACTCCGGCTACTGGGCGGAAAATGACAGCGTCATCGGCTATCCCTATGCCGACGAGGCCAACTTCCATACCGGCGGCTCCCCGGGAACCTTTACCAACTCCCTGGGCGTGGCCTCTGTGGATAATGACGGCAAGATCGGCATGAGTTTCAGCGTGGGGGACATCAACGTCTACTACAATGAAACCTCTTACAAAAATGAGCCCATGGCCACGCTGGATACCAGCGCTGACGGCACCGGTACCGAGTATGACTACGTTTTTGTAACTGGTGTCGGTGTGGCCGGCGACTACGAGGGTATGGACCTGACAGGCAAGGTGGTATTCTGCTCCCGCGGCACCACGTCCTTCTTTGAGAAGGGCGATGTGGCGGCCGAAAAGGGCGCCGCTGCCACTGTGGTGTGCAACAACCAGCCGGGTACCATCAACATGGACCTGAGCGGCTACGGCCACACCGCCCCCTGCGTGTCCATCACCCAGGCGGAGGCCGCTGCGATTAAGGCCCTGTCCACGGTCCAGCAGACTGCGGGCGGCAAGACCTACTACACCGGAAAGGTCAAGATCACCCGGAATCTGGGCGTTCAGGAACTGGACAGCAAATACCTGACCATGAGTTCCTTCAGTTCCTGGGGTGTGCCCGGCGATCTGAGCATCAAGCCGGAGATTACCGCCCCCGGCGGCAACATCTGGTCTCTGAACGGCGCCCACAAGGGCGACAACGCTCATGAAGCCCATGACGCCTATGAACTGATGGGCGGCACCTCCATGGCGGCTCCCCAGGTGGCCGGCATCGGCGCCCTGGTGAAGCAGTACATCGAGGAGGAGGGCCTGTCCCAGACCGGTCTTACCGACCGTGCTCTGGCCCAGTCCCTGCTGATGTCCACCGCTACGCCGCTGCTGACAGAGAACGATGACAAAGAGGAAATATACTATTCCATTCTCCAGCAGGGGGCCGGTCTGGTGAACACCTCCGCAGCCACCTCCGCCGACTCCTATATCCTGGTGGATGGCCAGGAGGACGGCAAGGTGAAGGTGGAACTGGGGGACGACCCTGACCGCACCGGCGAGTATTCCTTCGCCTTTACCGTCACCAACCTGGACGGTGCGGAGCACCAGTATGATCTGTCCGCCGATGTGTTTACCCAGGCGGTGTTCGCATACTATGTGAATAACGAACAGGATGTTGGCTATTATCTGGATACCCTGACCGCGCCCATGGGAGCCGAAGCTGCTTTTACGGGCGCGGATGTCCAGGGCAGCCGGCTGACAGTTGCGGCGAAGGGCACCGCCACCGTGAACGTCACCATTACCCTGGACAGCGGTGATGTGGCGGACCTGGAGGAAGCCTGCCCCAATGGGTTCTACGTGGAGGCCTTTGTGAAGGCTGACGCGGTGGCCACGGGTGAGGGCGTGAAGGGCACCAGCCACTCCATCCCTGTCCTGGGCTTCTACGGCAACTGGACGGATCTCTCGATGTTTGATGTGGGCTCCTATGCGGAGTACGCCTATGGCATGGAGAACCGCCTGCCCCATCTGGGCAATACCAAGACCAACACGCTGACTGTCCGCTATGCCGGCAGCAGCGATACCTATTACTATGGCGGCAACCCCTTCGCCAGGGACGATGAGTACCTGGAGGAGCGCAACGCGCTGAACAACGAGAATGGTGACGCGCTCTATAAGTGGGTATTTTCCGCTGTCCGCAATGCCGCCGCCGCCCGCCTGACCATCGCGGACATCCAGGGTGCCTGCGCCCCCATCGAAACGGATCTGGGCGCGGTGAATGGCGCGTACTATCATACGAACAGCGCTAAGTGGATGGGAACCTCAGCCTCGCTGAATCTGAACTGGGCCGGTACCGATGGCAATGGCGACCCCCTGCCGGAAGGCACCACGGTGAAGCTGGCCCTGACCCTGGCTCCGGAACTGTATGTGACGGGGTATGACGCAGGCGGGAAGCCCCAGGTGGATTGGGAGGCCCTTGGTGGCGGCGCCAGCCTGACCACCCTTGTCACCATCGACAACACCGCCCCTGAGATGCTGGCTGCCACCGTGGAGGGACAAAATCTCACGGTGAACGCCCAGGACAACCAGTATGTGGCCTGTGTGGCTCTCTTTGACGCCACCGGTACCCGGGCGCTGGCTTTTGACACCCCCAACCAGACGGAGCAGGGGGTGGAGGCAGCTGTTTCCCTGAATCTGGCAGGCCTTGCGGGCCGCACATTTATAGTGCAGGTCTACGACTATGCCGAGAATGTGAACACCTACCGTGTTACCCTCGGCGAGGAACTGGGCGTGGATATTGACTCCTACTATGTGGCCCTGAACCAGCTGGACCTGAAGTGGTACGGCATGAATGGGGATGGCTCCGAGTTGATCTCTATCGCGGCTCAGGATATCTACGCGGCGGAGTATGTGGCCGGCTATGTGTTCGCTTTTGACAACGCCGCGGACCAGGGCGCCAATCTGTACGCCATGCCCGCCGACGACCCGGGCGACGTAACCCTGGTAGGCACCATGAAGAATCCCAGCGCCGAGGGCCATGACTTCTATGTTGGCGACATGGCCTACAGCGACATGGATCAGACCATGTACTTCCTCTACTATGTGGATGACGGCAGGAGTTACTATCCCTTCCTGGCCACGGTGGATATCTATACGGGAGAGACGGAAACCATCGGCCGGCTGGGCGCCACTGTGGCTGGGCTGACCATTGACACGGACGGCAATTTCTATGGAATTGTCAAGGGCGACGACTACTATCTGGTTCAGTACACGGCGGACACCTATGACGCGCCTGTGCAGGTGGGTGAGACGCCGGTGGCTGCCGGTGTGGAAATCCCCGGCTGGGTTTCCCTGGCCTGGGATGCCGCTAAGGGCAAGATCGTGATGGCTGACAGCCAGGCGATGTACTTCGTGCTCGGCGGTGAGGAGTACTACATGAAGGACAGCCTCGCCCTCCGGGAAATCGATCCTGAAACCGCTGAGATGCAGGTGATTCTGGACGAGATGCCCGGCATTATGCGTGGCCTCTATGTGCAGGAGCCTGTATATGACTTCGACGGCGATGGCGATGAGGACCGGGATGATGCCCAGGCCCTGCTGGACTACGCCACCGGGCTGCGGACCAGCCTGACAAACCGGGAACTGGCTGATCTGAACTGGGACGGTGCTGTCACCAGCTATGACGCGTACCTGTATCTGCTGCTGCTGGATAGTCCTACTGGCTTTGAGTCCACAGACGTACCCACCAGCGTGGAGGTCTCCCCCGATTCCGTGGAACTGCTGGTCGGCAGTCAGGAGCAGCTGGCCGCTTTCGTGGGCCCCTGGAACCTGTCCGACCGCTCTGTGACCTGGTCCAGTTCTGACGAGAGCGTGGCCCGGGTGAGCCGCAGTGGCCTGGTGACAGCTGTGGGAGTTGGCGAGTGTGTCATCACGGCGGCCTCCGTCCTGGACGGCTCTGTATACGGCACCTGCGCGGTTTCCACGTACAGCATCTCTAAGGATCTGACCGCCCTTGTTTGGGACGAGCAGGGCGAGGTCTGGTGGACGGAGTTTAATACGGAGGCGCCCAGCGCGTTTGTCCGTGAACTGGCGCCCAGTGAAAACCGCCTGGCCTCCGCCGTCATGAGCGGCGATGCCATCTACGGCGCCACTATAGATACCGATAATGAGGCCTCCACCCTCTTTGAGGTGGATCCGGACACCATGGAGGAGACAAAGATTGCCGACCTGACGTCCGGCGGCGCCATCTTTGCCTGCGATCTGGCCGACGCCCCCAACCTAAATCCCGACGGCTCCGGTTATCTGCTGGGTCTGTACGGCTACTATGTCTGTATCATTGACAAGGACACCGGCGCGATTGTGGGCGCGTGGAATTACGGTGAGAGCAGCACCATGCTGGTGGCGATTGCCTACTGCGGCTCCGTGCTGAATACCTACTACAATGACTACATTGATACCTATGCCATCATCGACAGCGAGGGCAACGTGTACTACGAGGCCTTTATGGACATGGATGGCCAGAACTACTACTTTAACGGTATGGAGGAGGCTCTTCTCTTCAACTCCGGGTACAGCACCGGCAAGACGGTTTTCTTTAACTCCGCCGTCTATACCACGGATGACCTGGGCAATCCTTATCTGTTCTGGAGTCAGTTTGACGAGGAGAGCAATGAGGTCAACCTGATTGCCATGGACATCGACGTCACTGGCGAAGTCAGCTGCCTGGGTACTTTCCCGGAGGGCGTGTGGCCCGTGGGCGGCCTTATGGCTGAGGATGTACCCGGCCTTGCCAGCGATGGTCTGGCCTCGGTCTTTGAGGACGCTGCCATCGGTGACGAAGCTGCCTTTGCTGCAGAGCCCGCTGTGTTCGATGTCCCCGAGGGTGAGGAGCCCGTCGAGGATGAGGAGTTCGCCGAGGGTGAGGAGCCCATCAAGGATGAGGAGCCCGTCGAGGGTGGAGAGCCCATGAACGGCGCCGCGCTGGATCTGTCCTTTGGCGTTCAGATGGCCGCCCCGCTGATGAGTACCGCCATTATTGATACCGGCTATGTCAGCGCTGCCAAAAAGACTGTCACGGTGGAACTGACTGCGGATTGCGATACCACCAACGGCCTGCTGGAGATTACCTATAATCCCCGCCTTCTGACCCTGGTCAGCGCTGACGGCGAGGCTCTGCTGCAGAGCGTCAACGACGACGGCAATGGCCGGATCATCTTCGGCTACGCCGGCCGGGACGCCATCAGCGAGGGTGAGGAACTGGCTACGCTGGTGTTCTCCTATCACCATGCGGTACTCAACACGGATATCACCGTCACAACCCTGGAGGACGGTGATACAAACCCCGGCACGGAGGACACCATTACCCTGCGCAGCGGTTCCTCCGGCGGGATTACGCCTCCCCGGCCCACTGAGCCCGAGAAGCCTGAGAAGCCCGAAAAGCCCGAAAAGCCTGACGTCACGGAGCCTGAGAAGCCCGATGTGACGGAGCCTGAGGATACCCATGATACCACCTGCCCCAGCCGGTTCTTTACCGACCTGAGCAGCAGTGCCTGGTACCACGAGTATGCCGACTATGTGATTGGAGAGGGCCTTATGACCGGCGCGTCTGATACCACCTTCGCCCCCAACGCGGCGCTGACCCGCGCCATGCTGGTGACGACTCTGTACCGGGCGGAGAAGGAGCCTGCTGTCACGGGTGCCGACACCTTTACGGATGTGGTCTCCGGCTCCTGGTATGAAAAGGCTGTGATCTGGGCTGCCGCGAACGGTATTGTCACCGGCTATGGCGACGGCCGTT
>USMP01000022.1 GCA_900555795.1 uncultured Eubacteriales bacterium | reverse complement strand
GATGAGGAAAACCATAGCTGCCTGTCTGTTGACCGCCCTGGTGTTCTGCGCCGCGGGAGCCTATGCCCTGGCGGCTGACCCGGGGGCTGATATTCATATGCCGAAGGAGGAACCTGTGATGCCGGAGAGTGGGCTGTACTGCGGCCAGATTGAGGCCGTGACCCGTGATGAGGCGGGAAATCCGTCCCAGCTGCTGCTGACCTCCCAGGCCGGCGGTGACTACGCCATGAACCTGTCCGCCGCCACCATTTGGGTGGACGGCGGCCGCCGGGAGAGGGCGGACAGCCGGGATCTCACCCTGGGGGAGACGGTCTATGTGTTCCACAGCCTGGCGGCCACCCGCTCCCTGCCGCCCCAGTCGGCGGCCTATGTGGTGGTGCGGAACGTGCCCCAGGACGCCGGCTGTCCCCTGTATCACACCATTGAGGCGGTGGATCCCCTGGCGGACGGCGGGGTCCGCCTGACCACAGACCGGGGCGGCCTGCTGCTGACGGTAGAAGAGGGGACGGAACTGTCCGCTTATCAGGAGGGCCGGACCGTCTCGGCGGAGACCCTCCAGGTGGGGCAGCGGGTCCTGGCCTGGTACGGGGCGGTGATGCTCTCCTATCCCGGGCAGGCCCGGGTGGATGCCCTCATGGCCCTGGATGGAACCGCCCCCGCTGCACAGTCCGCGGACCAGGGGTAAGCCGTCCCTCCCCATCCCTCGCCGATGTCCCGACCGGGGTGTCGGCGGTTTTTTTGCCCAAAACACGAATAGGGGATGAAATGGGGCGAAGAATCTGGTATACTGACTGCGATAACTCCGCCCCAAGGCGGCAAAGGAGATGCACCATGGATACTTTGCGTTTTTTGCCCGTGAGCCGGGAGGATATGGAGGACCGGGGCTGGTGGTACTACGACTTTCTGGTGGTGACAGCCGACGCCTATGTGGACCACCCCAGCTTCGGCACCGCCATCATCGCCCGGTGCCTGGAGGCCGAGGGCTACCGGGTGGCGGTGCTGGCCCAGCCCGACTGGCACAGCGCCGACGCCTTCCGGGCCATGGGCAGGCCCCGGTACGCCGTGATGATCGGCGGCGGCAACATCGACTCCATGGTGGCCCACTACACCGCCGCCAAGAAGCGCCGGAGCGCCGATGCCTACAGCCCCGGCAACAAGATGGGCCTCCGGCCGGACCGGCCCACCATTGTCTACGCCAACCGCTCCCGGGAGGCATTCCCCGACACCCCCGTGGTCATCGGCGGCCTGGAGGCCAGTCTCCGCCGCTTCGCCCACTACGACTACTGGGACGACAAGGTCCGCCGGTCCATCCTCTTTGACGCCCAGGCGGACCTGCTGGTCTACGGCATGGGGGAGCGGGCCACCCGGGAGATTGCAAAGCGGCTCAGCAAGGGCGAACCGGTGGAGAATCTCACGGACATCCGGGGCACCGCCTACGCCGCGAGCGCCCCGGCCTGCGCCTACGCCAGCCTGGAGGTCCCCGGCTATGAGCGGGTCGTGGCGGACAAGGGCGACTACGCCCTGGCCACCAGAATCGAGTACGAGGAGCACGACCCCATCCGGGGCAAGGCCATTTTGCAGCCCCACGGGGACCGGACTCTGGTGGTAAACCCCCCGGCCATGCCTCTCAGCCGGGAGGAACTGGACTTTGTGGCCGAACTGCCCTACGCCCGGGCGGTCCACCCCATGTACGACAGGCAGGGAGGCGTGGCCGCCATCGAGGAGGTCCGCTTCTCCGTGGCCCACAACCGGGGCTGCTTCGGCGGGTGCAATTTCTGCTCCCTGGCCTTCCACCAGGGGCGTATGATCACTTCCCGCAGTCATGAGAGCGTTTTGCGGGAGGTGGAGGGCTTTACCCGGGACCCGCTCTTCAAGGGCTATGTCCACGATATCGGAGGCCCCTCCGCCAACTTCCGCCACCCCTCCTGCGCCCAGCAGCTGAAAAACGGCATGTGCAAAAACCGCTCCTGCCTGGCCCCCACCCCCTGCAGGAACCTGGACCCGGACCACAGCGACTACCTGGCCCTCCTCAGGAAGGTCCGGGCGGTGCCGGGGGTGAAGAAGGTGTTCATCCGCAGCGGCATCCGTTACGACTACATGCTCTGCGAGAAAAACAGCGAGTTTTTTTCGGACCTGGTGAAGCACCATATCTCCGGCCAGCTGAAGGTGGCCCCGGAGCACTGCTCCAGCCGGGTGCTGGACTACATGGGCAAGCCACACTTTGACGTCTATGAGCGATTCAGGGAGAAGTATGAGCGGCTCAACCAGCGCTATGGCCTGGAGCAGTACCTGGTGCCCTACCTCATGAGCAGTCACCCGGGCTGTACCCTCTCCGACGCGGTGGATCTGGCGGTATTCCTCAATAAGACCGGCCGCCAGCCGGAGCAGGTCCAGGACTTCTACCCTACTCCCGGTACCCTCTCCACCTGTATGTGGTACACGGAACTGGACCCCCGGACCATGGAGCCTGTCTACGTGGCGAAAAATCCCCACGACAAGGCCCTCCAGCGGGCCCTTTTGCAGTGGAAGCGGCCGGAGATGCGGCGGCTGGTGACGGAGGCCCTCCACAAGGCCCACCGGGAGGACCTCATCGGCTACGGCAGGGACTGCCTGATCCGCCCCCTCCACAGCGGCGAGGGGGAGCGGCGGCCCGCCAGGGAGGCGCCTGGCGGCAGGAAGGAGAAGGCGCCGGGAGGCGGGAAAAAGGCCCGGCCTGCCGGAAAGCCGGGAAAGCCGCCGGCAGGCGGAGGCCGGCAGGGGCCGTACCGGGGGAAAAAGCCCGCGGGAAAGCCGCCCCGGGGGCAGCGATAGAGGAAATGCCGGACTGCCGGCTGCAATAAAATTTTTCCATAAACAGCCTGTGCCCGCCGCGGAGTACGCGGCGGGCACAGGCTTTATCATTTAAGTGCGTGGGCCGTTCCGGCCCGCATACGCCAAGCCTTCATGCGCGGACGACTCTGCATATATCCCGGCGGGTTGGCCGCATGAAGCTTTATGCGCCGATGGTGGCAACCAGTACCGCCTTAATGGAGTGCATCCGGTTCTCCGCCTCGTCAAACACCACGGAGTGCTTGCCGCGGAACACCTCATCCGTAACCTCCCGGATGTCAACCCCCTTGGCCTGCCACTCCTTGGCCAGGGTGGTTTCGAAGTCGTGGAAGGAGGGCAGGCAGTGAAGGTAGAGCACATGGGGGTTCCCCGTGCGCCGCAGCGTCTCCTCCGTTACCCGGTAGGGAGTCAGCAGCCGCGCCCGTTCCGGGATCAGCGCCTCCTCCCCCATGGAGGCCCAGATGTCCCCGTAGATCACGTCGGCCCCCGCCAGGGTGCCCTCGTCGTTGGTAATTTCGATGGTGGCCCCTGTCTGCTTGGCCACCTGATCCACCTGCCGCATCACGGCCTGATCCACACCGTCTACCAGTTCCTTGGGGCCAAGACCCACAAAGTGCATGCCCATCTTGGCGCAGCCGTACATCCAGGCGTAGCACATGTTGTTGCGCACATCCCCGGGAAACACCACCTTCACGTCCCGGAGGGGCTTGGCGCAGTGCTCCTCGATGGTCATCATGTCCGCCAGGATCTGGGTGGGGTGGTCCACGTCGGTAAGGCCGTTCCACACCGGTACGCCGCTGTATTTCGCCAGATCCTCCACCACCTTCTGGTCATAGCCCCGGTACTCAATGCCGTCAAAAAACCGGCCCAGCACCTTGGCGCTGTCCTCCAGGGACTCCTTTTTGCCCATCTGGCTGCTGCCGGCATCCAGGTACGTCACGTGGGCCCCCTCCTGGGTGGCCGCCACCTCAAAGGAGCAGCGGGTGCGGGTGGAGGTTTTCTCAAAGAGCAGTACAATGTGCTTGCCCTTCAGGGCCTTTCCCTTGCAGTAGGAACGTCGCTTGGCCTTGAGATCGTGGCCCAGGTCCAGCAGGTACCGGATCTCCTGGGGGGTCAGATCCATAAGGGTGAGGAAGCTTTTGCCTTTTAAGTTGACTGCCATACGGTCATTCTCCTTTTGCTGATTCATTTACGTTGTCCCGGACGGGGTGCGGGGATAGACAGGGCGCGGGTGCGGGCAGGCTAGTCCACGTTGTCCCGCACGAAGGGCATGGACATACACCGGGGGCCGCCCCGGCCCCGGCTCAGTTCGCTGCAGGGGATGGTGTGGATGGTCATGCCGTGCTCCTCCAGAATGCGGTTGGTCACGTAGTTGCGGCCGTAGACCACCACCTGGCCGGGGGCGATGGCCAGGGTGTTGCTGCCGTCGCTCCACTGCTCCCGGGAGGCGTCAATGGGGCTGTCGCTGCCGCATTTGATGAGGGTGACGTTTGAAAGGCCCAGGTGGCGCTTCAAAATGTCCTCCAGCCGTCCCTGCTCCTCCTGGATCCGCACCTTCCCGTCCACCAGTTCCATGACAAAGACTGTGATCTCGTGGAGGATATTGGGGTGGACGGTGAACTTGTCCCGGTCCACCATGGTGAACACCGTGTCCAGATGCATGAAGGAGCGGGTCTTGGGAATATTGAAGGCCAGGATCTTCTGGAAGGTTTCGCTGACGGACAGCACCGTGTGGGCAAACTTGTCGATGCTGTCCTCCTCCGTGCGCTGGGAGATGCCGACGGCGATCACCTGGGGGCTGAGCACCAGGATATCGCCCCCCTCCAGAGAGGAGGTCTCCCCCCGGTCGTACCACTTGGGGGCGTTCTTATACTGGGGGTGGTACTGGAAAATAAACTTGCCGAATAGGGTCTCCCGGTTCCGGGTGACTGTGTGCATCCGGTGCAGGGATACGCCGGTGCCGATGGTGGCGAAGGGGTCCCGGGTGAAGTACAGATTGGGCATGGGGTCGATGAGGAAGGGGTAGTCGTCGGAGCGGAAGCTGAGGTAGTCCGCCAGCTTTCCCGTCTCAAAGCCCCGGATGTCGCTTTTCCGTACGCCGGCCATCATGGTCCGGACCAGTTCGTCGTCCTCCATGTCCGCGAAGTACTCCTTCAGGATGTCCCGGATGCGGTGTCAGGTCCGCCTCATCCAGAAACTGCTCCACCAGTTCCGCCCGCACGTCCGGTATGGCGATGGTCTGGGCCACGAGGTCCGTAAGGTACAGCACCTCCACGCCGTTTTCCCGCAGGCAGGCGGCAAAGGCGTCGTGCTCCTCCTGGGCCACCTTCAAATAGGGGATGTCGTCAAATAGCAGCCGATCCAAATATTCCGGCATCAGATTTTCCAGCTCCCGGCCGGGCCGGTGGAGCATGACCTTTCGCAGCCTGCCGATTTCTGAGGTGTTGTGCAGGCCGGTTTTCAGTTGCATCATCGTGGGCATCACTCCTTTTCTGCTCCTAGTCTGACCGTCTCCGCCAATTTCATACGCCGCCTCCAGGGAATTTTTCTATTGTAAACCATAATAAAAACTTTGGTTGACAATTGGGGGCGTGCTATGGTACGATCCCCCTGACAACAGGAATGAACAGGAGGAAATGACCATGGAACAGACTGCCGGGAAGCTGCGGGCGGGGGACCTGACATATATCGGAATATTTGCCGCCCTCATGGCGGTGTGCGCCTGGATCTCCATTCCCGCGGCGGTACCGTTTACCCTGCAGACGCTGGGGGTGTTTCTGGCGGTGGGATTGCTGGGAGGCCGCCGTGGGACGCTGGCGGTGCTGGTATATATTCTGCTGGCCGCCGTGGGGGTTCCGGTACTGGCCGGCTTTCAGGGGGGCGTGGGAGCCCTGCTGGGCAATACGGGGGGCTATGTGCTGGGCTTTCTGCTCTCCGCCCTGGCCATGTGGGCTGTGGAGCGGCTGTGGGGCCGGAGCGTCTGGGCCCTGGGGGCCGGCATGCTGCTGGGCCTTGTCCTCTGCTATGCCTTCGGCACCGCCTGGTTTTTCTATCTCTATACCCGCTCCACCGGTCCTGTGGCCCTGCAGGTGGTGCTGGGCTGGTGTGTTGTGCCGTTTCTGATCCCCGACCTGTGCAAGATCGCCGCGGCCCTGCTCCTGACCCGGCGCCTGGGGCGGCACATAAAATGAGGATCCCGCCGCTCCGGGCGGGAACGCCCAAAGGGGCGAAGCTGCTGATACCATAAACTCCGGTGGCCGGGGATCATTCCCGGGCCGCCGGAGTTTGTCTGCTGAAGGGGCCCGCCGCCCGGGAAAGGCCGCCTGCCGCTTCCCGGGCGGGAGGAGTGGAGGTTATGTGCCAAACAGAAGCCGCACGGCGAAGGCGGCGGCGGCGAAGCCCGCCAGGTCCGCGGCCAGGGCGGCGGGGACGGCGTAGCGGGTTTTTTGAATGCCGGCGCTGCCGAAATAGACGGCAATGGTGTAGAAGGTGGTTTCCGTGCTGCCCAGCATAACGGCCACCACCCGGCCGATGTAGGAGTCGGGGCCGTAGGTGGACATGAGTTCGCTGCCGATGGCCAGCGCGCCGCTGCCGCTGACGGGGCGGATAAAAAGCAAGGCCGCGGTTTCTGGGGGGATGCCCAGACGGAGGAGCAGCGGGGAGAGGGCCTGGCCCAGCAGTTCCATGGCCCCGGAGGCCCGGAGCATGTATACCGCCGTCATCAGGCCCACCAGGGCGGGCAGGATCCGCAGCAGGATTGTGAGGCCTTCCTGGGCGCCACGGGTCAGCGCGTCATAGACATTGACCCGTTTCCCTATGCCCACCAGGGCGATGGCGGCCAGCAGCAGGGGGATCAGATAGACAGAAAAATCCATAGTCTCCCCCTTAGCTGCGCCAGAGGTGGGAGAGGATCCTGGCGGCGGCCAGCCCCGCTGTGACGGAGAGGATGGACGCCAGCCACACCGCCGGCAGGATGTCAAAGGCGCTGGCGGCTCCCAGGGCGGCGCGGACCCCCGCCACCGTGGTGGGCAGCAGCTGGATGGAGGCGGTGTTCAGCACCACCAGCAAGCACAACTCGTCGGAGGCCCGGCCGCCTGTGCCCACCGCCATCCGGCGGGCGGCCTGGATGCCCAGGGGCGTGGCGGCGTTGCCCAGGCCCAGCAGGTTGCAGCTGACATTGGCGGACAGTGCCGCCAGGGTTTCCGGGTCCTTGCAGGCGTTGGGCAGCAGCCTGCTGAGAATGGGCCGGAAGAGGCGGCAGAGCCCCTCCGTCAGTCCCGCGTCCTTCATAACGGACATGACGCCGCTCCACAGGCACATGATCCCCGCCATGCTCAGGCACAGTTCCACCGCCGCCGCCGCACCCTCCAGTGCGGCGTTTCCCACAGCGGAAATGGTGCCGCCCGTCAGGCCGAACGCCACGGAGAGCACCACCATTCCCGTCCATACCCACGCCATTGCCATTGCCTCGCACCTCCACCCTGTTTGTCCGGCGGCCCCGGGAAGGGCCGTCCCTCTATGTATAGAGGCGGGGAGGGAGAAACATGCCTGAAATTTCGTATGCCGCCTGTCTGAAAGGCGGCACAGCCGGGTTTGTCGTGCAAAAACACGGCAGACAAAAGTCGAAGTTTGCGGAAATTTGTTGACAATAGAGAGGGGCTGTGATACTCTCGAACCGGTATATGCACCAAAAGGCAGACAGAGAATCAGACTGTGTGGATGGGAGGAAGTGTTGGATGAAGGCCACCGGCATCGTACGGAAGGTTGACGAGCTGGGGAGAATTGTGCTGCCCATTGAACTGCGGCGCACGCTGGACATTTCGGAGCGGGACGCCATGGAAATTTACGTGGAGGGGACCACCATTGTGCTGAAAAAGTACAGGCCCACCTGCGTGTTTTGTGACAGCGCCCGGGATATCTCTATTTTTCGGGGGAAAAACATCTGTCCCAGATGCCTGCGGGAACTCCAGGAGTACGTGGGGAAGTAAGCGGGACGCACAGAAGGCGCTTTGGAGGAAGTCTCCGAAGCGCCTTCTGTGCGTCCCGTCCCTTTTACGGCAGCAGCTGCACCACAAAAGCGTACTCACAGGTGTTCCCGCCCCAGGAGCAGGTCAGCAGGTAGCCCCGCACCGGCGCGTCCGCCGCCTGGGGCAGGGGGAAGGAGCCGGTGCGGCCGTCAAAATAGAAGGCGTGCTCCTCCAGCAGGTCCGCCTGGCCGTAGACAGAGGACTCGTTGGCGGTAAGGGCGTATTCCCCCAGCGTCACCTGGTCAGGGAGTGTGCCGTTCATGGTGATGGAGACAGAGGTGCCGCCGGAAACCTGGGAGGGGAGCAGCCCTGACCGCTGGTAGAGCACGAAGGTGGGCTCCCGGTCGTACTGGCTGCCGTGCCACTGGTTTTTGGCCACCACCCAGGTCAGCTGCTGTCCCTCCGCCGTGACGACGATTTCCGCCGGGTCTCTGGAGAACAGCGCGCCGCCGGCAAAGCGGAGCAGCAGGGCCGCCAGCAGGGCCAGCAGCGCCAGCAGCACAAGCACATAGTAGGGGAAGGATCGTTTTTTCGCGTTCATGGCGGCGCCTCCCGAAAAAAGTTTCTTGTTTCTTATAATACTCCCTGTGGGGAAAAAACGCAAGCGCTCCCCCGACGGGGGAAATTTCCACAAAATTTAAAAAACCGCACCGGGTAGCCTGTTGCATCACAAATGCGGATATGCTACAATAAAACGATACGAATGACGGCATAATGGAGGAACCCAAATGAAGACCCGCGATTTCCGGCGCCAGAGCCTGCTGGGTATTTTTGTCAGCTATTTCCGCCCCCACCGGGGCCTGTTCGCGGCGGATATGGCCTGCGCCCTGCTGATTGCCCTGATCGACCTGGCCTTTCCCTATGTGTCCCGCATGTGCATGTACGACCTGATCCCCACCAGCCGGTATGGGGCGTTTTTCGCCGTGGTGGCCCTGCTTTTGGCGGCCTATGTGCTCCGGTCCCTTCTGCAGTATGTGGTGACGTACTGGGGGCACACCTTCGGCGTGCTGGTGGAGGCGGATATCCGCCGGGACCTGTTTGAGCACCTGCAGGACCTATCCTTTGGGTTTTATGATACCCACCGCACCGGCCATCTCATGAGCCGCATGACGGCGGAACTCTTTGAGATCACGGAACTGGCCCACCACGGGCCGGAGGACCTGTTTATCTCCGGGGTTACGGTGGTGGGCGCCATCGCCATCATGTTCACCATCCAGTGGCGGCTGGCCCTGGTGGTGCTGGCGCTGATCCCTGTGTTTCTGGTGGTGGTGACGCTGAACCGCCGTGCCATGAGCCGCAGCGCCCAGCAGGTGAAGCGGACCACCGCCGGCATCAACGCCGATATTGAATCCAGCATCTCCGGCATGCGCACCGCCAAGGCCTTCTCCAATGAGCGGGCTGAAAATGAGAAGTTCCTGGGGGCCAACGAGCGGTTCAAGACCTCAAAGCAGGGCTACTACCAGGCCATGGCCCGGTTCATGTGCTCCATGGAGTTTTTCATGTGCATCCTGCCCGTGTCGGTGATCGCCGTGGGCGGCGTACTCATCATGGACGGACGGATGAACTATGTGGACCTTATTACCTTCAGCCTCTACGTCAGCACCTTCATCAACCCCATGCGCAAGCTCTCCACCCTCTGAGATGCTGGTCAACGGCTTCGCGGGGCTGCGTCGGTTTGTGGAACTGATGCGGGTGGAGCCGGAACTGCGGGATAAGCCCGACGCGTTGGCGCTGCGGGACGTGGAGGGGCGGATCGACGTGGAGGACGTCAGCTTCTCCTACGGCCGGGACGATACGGAGGTGCTCCGCCATGTGGAACTCCATGTCCGCCCTGGTGAGACCATCGCCATTGTAGGGCCCAGTGGCGGCGGAAAATCCACCCTGTGCAGCCTGATTCCGCGGTTTTACGATGCGACCAGAGGAGAGGTTCT
>USMP01000021.1 GCA_900555795.1 uncultured Eubacteriales bacterium | reverse complement strand
GCTCCCGGGTCTGAAACCCGGCCCACTGGTGGGAATAGGTCTCCCCGATGGGAAAATTGCCGCCTTTTACGTCGTAGTTGCCGGTAATGGCACTCAGGCTCATAATGGCGCGGAAGGTCTGGTAGCCGTTGCGGTGATGGACGATGGGCGCGCCGCTCTGGCTGATGCAGGAGGGCTTATTGGTGGCATACCACTCCGTGGCCCGCTCGACGTCCTTTGCCGCCAGGCCGGTAATCTCACAGACCCGCTTCAAGTCAAACTGCCGGACGTAGCCGGCGTATGCCTCGAACCCGTGGACATGGTGCTCCACATAATCCCGATCCACCCAGCCGTTGTCGATGATAAGCTTCCCCATGCCCAGCGCCAGGGCCACCGCCCCCGCCAGGGCGCCCCCCTCCTGGGCGGCAATGGCGAAGCTGAGCCCCACAGCCATGCCCTCGGGGATGTTGTGCAGCGTCACTGCCAGCACGATCATAGTGGTCCTCTTCCACTGGGCGGGCAGTCCCTCGGGCTGGTCGCTGCCTATGTGCAGATGGGGCAGCAGCCCGTCCAGGGCCATCAGAAACGCGCCCCCCAGCAAAAAGCCGCCTCCCACCGGCAGAATGACGCTCTGCCCCTGGCTCTCCGCCAGTTCCATGGCGGGGATCAGCAGGGACCAGACAGAGGCCGCCGTCATTACCCCAGCGGCAAAGCCCAGAAACACCCGCTGGACCCCCGAGCCCAGCTCCTCCTTGAAAAAATATACGGTGCCGGCCCCCAGCACGGTGGCCAGGCATGTAAAGCCGGTGCCCAGCAGGGCATACAACAGTTCCTTCTGCAGCATAGCGCTCCTCCGGTATCAAATGTCTCTTTTACTGCAAATTTTCTGGCCGGCGGGCCGGAAATCCCCTTTTCAGCAGGGGAGGGCGGGCAAATTCTGCCCGCCCTCCCTGATCCCTGCCGCCGGTGTGCCGGAAGGCGGTGCATCAATAGTTTTCCGCCTTGATCTGGAAGTATGCCTGGGGATGGGCGCAGACCGGGCAGACCTGGGGAGCCGCCTTGCCCACCACAATGTGGCCGCAGTTGGCACACTGCCAGACCATGTCGCCGTCCCGGGAAAATACCAGGCCCCCCTCGATATTGGCCAGCAGCTTCCGGTAGCGCTCCTCATGCTCCTTCTCAATGGCGGCCACGCCCTCAAACAGGTCCGCGATCTTGTCGAAGCCCTCCTCCCGGGCCTCCCGGGCGAAGGTGGCGTACATATCCGTCCACTCGTAGTTCTCACCAGCGGCGGCGTCCGCCAGGTTGTCCATGGTGTCGCCAATGCCGCCGTGAAGCAGCTTGAACCACAGCTTGGCGTGCTCCTTCTCATTGGCGGCGGTCTCCTCAAAGATATCGCCGATCTGATGATAGCCGTCCTTTCTCGCCTTGGACGCATAGTATGTATACTTGTTGCGGGCCTCGCTCTCACCGGCAAAAGCGGTGCGCAGATTGGCCTCCGTTCTGGTTCCCTTCAAGTCCATTTCGTTTTTCCTCCATTCATTTTTTAATTTCCCACGCGTTTCCCGCCAGCGGGGAGCCGTCTACCTTTAGCTTAGATGTTTTTTCCAAAAAGTCAAGCAAATTTTTCCAGGTATTTTTCGCAAAAGCGAGGCAATAAAACTAAATTTTCCACCCCATCTGGAAAATTATCCGTCATTTCGCTCTATTGACAGAAACTTTTTCCCTGTGCTACAATAGCAAACAAGTAAACAGCCAAATGCGCAGAAGGTGTTATGCCTCGCTGTCATTCCTTTCAGAGAACCGGCGGTCGGTGCGAGCCGGGAAGGGACAGCCTGGCGGCTGCCACCGGAGCAGGGCGCCCCAACGAGCAATCCAGTAGGGCGTCACGGGCCTGCCCCCGTTATCAGGGCACAGACTTGCTGGAGTCTGAGAGAGCGCGCGTCAGCGTGAAACCGGGTGGTACCGCGGTAAAGCTTTTATCGTCCCGAAAGCACAAATTGTGCTTTCGGGACGTTTTTTGCGTTTAACTCTCTTTTCCAGTAGGATTTTACCCACAAAAAGGAGTAATATGCCATGAAAACCGTCCACATTTCCGACATCACCCTGCGGGAGATCGCCCACAACCGCTCCGCCGCCCTCAGCTTCAAGGAGCGGGTGGAGGTGGCCCGCACCCTGGACCGCCTCCAGGTGGACACCATCGAACTGCCCGCCATCCAGGACGAGAAGGCGGATGTGCTCAGCAACAAGACCATCGCCTCCGTGGTCGGCTCCGCCCGGCTCAGCGCCCTGACAGGCCTGACGGAAGAGAGCGTGGAAAGCACCTGGGAGAGTGTCCGCTCCGCCCGCTCCCCCGCCCTGCACGTGATGGTTCCCGTGTCCGCCGTACAGATGGAATACCTCTGCCACAGGAAGGGCCCCGCCATTCTGGAACTCATCCGTACCCTGGTGTCCCGGGCCCGCTACTTCACCGAGCAGGTGGAGTTCTCCGCCATGGACGCCACCCGGGCCGAGCCCGCCTTTCTCTACCAGGCGGTGGATACCGCCCTGGCCGCCGGCGCCGCCTCCATCACCTTCTGCGACAGCGCCGGGGTCATGACCCCCGCCCAGTGCGCCGCCTTTCTCCAGGACGCCTATGGACACATTCCGAACCTTGCCGGTGTGGAGGTGGGCGTGGAACTGGCGGACACGCTGAAGATGTCCGTGGCCTGCGCCGACGCCGCCCTGGCCGCCGGCGCCAGCACCATTAAGGCCGCCGTCAGTCCTATGAACGCGCCCCTCACCGAGGACCTGGCCGCCTTCTTCCAGGCCAAGGGCCCCCAGCTGGGCCTGAACTGCCGGCTGCGCACCACGGAGCTGAAGCGCTCCGCCGGGCAGCTGCAGTGGCTGCTCCAGACCCAGCGCAGCAGCGGCTCCCCCTTTGACAGCGGCGTCAGCGACGCCGCCTCCTCCATTTGCCTCACCGCCGGAGACGATATCAGCGAGGTGGTGAAGGTGGTGCACCACCTGGGCTACGATCTGACGGAGGAGGACAACGCCAAGGTCTACGAGGCGTTCCAGCGCATTGCCGACAAAAGGCACTTTGTCTCCACCCGGGAACTGGACGCCATCGTGGCCAGCGCCGCCATGCAGGTGCCCAACGCCTACCACATCGCGAACTACGTCATCACCTGTGGCAGCGCCGTGTCCGCCATGGCCAGCCTGACCCTGGAGAAGGACGGAGAAATGCTGCAGGGTGTCTGCATGGGCGACGGCCCCATCGACGCGGCCTTTCTGGCCATTGAGCAGGTGGTGGGGCACCACTATGAACTGGACGATTTCCAGATCCAGTCTGTCACTGAGGGCAGGGAGGCCATGGGTTCCGCTCTGGTGAAGCTGCGCTCCAGCGGGAAGCTGTACTCCGGCAACGGCATCTCCACCGACGTGATCGGCGCCAGCATCCGGGCCTATATCAGCGCCTTGAACAAGATCGTCTACGAGGAAGCGTAACAGCAAAAGGCCGGCGCGGCCCCCTTGCCGCACCCGCGCCTTTTCCGGCTCCCCTCCGCCCCCGGGCGCCCTTGGGATCCGGCAAGAATAAAACGCCAGGAGGAACCCTGATGAAACTTTCCTTTTCTATCCACAGCTGGCCGGATATGGACTGGGGCCAGTTCTGCGCCGCGGCGGCGGACGCCCGGCTCCAGGGCCTGGAGATCGACCAGGTGACAAACCCCATCTTCCGCCGGCGCGTCAGCCCCCTGAATCCCGAACTGGCGGTGGCCGCCCGCAGGGAACTGGTGGGACACGGCCTGGAAGTGCCCTGTGTGGGCACCCAGCTGGATCTCACAAAGCCGGAAGCCGCCGCCGAGGTTTCCGCCGCCCTGGAGGCAGCCGGAAACCTGCTGGTACCCTATGTGGTGCTCCACACCCGGAACGGCGACGACAGCGCGGTCCGCGACAGCCTGTCCCCTCTGGTGGCAGCGGCGGAGCGGGCCGGGGTGACGCTGCTGCTGGAGACCAGCGGCTCCATGGCCGATACCAAGCGGCTGGTGGGGGTGCTGGACCACTTTGCCTGCGACAGCCTCTGTGCCTGCTGGAGCATATTTGACACCTGCTTTTTTGCCGGTGAGACAGCGGAGCAGACCATCACCAATCTGGGGGCCTACGTCCGCCACGTCCGCATCAGCGACGGCACGGCGGAGGGCGGACGCGTGGCCCATCACCTGCTGGGGGAGGGCGCCCTGCCTCTTCAGGACATAATGTACGCCCTGCGCAGCGTCAACTACGACGGCTTTGTCTCCCTCATGTGGGACCCGGCCTGGGTGGAGGGCTATAGCGATCTGGAGATGCTTCTCACCCACTACGCCGTGACCATGTCCTCCTTTGAGCGGGCAGCCCGGAAAAAGCGACTCTACCGCAACCAGGCCGGCACCGGCCAGTACGTGTGGAAGAAGGACACGGTCATCGACTGCACCTTTCCCCAGGTGCTGGACAAAATGGTGGAGGAGTTTCCGGACCAGTATGCCTTTAAGTACACCACCCTGGACTACACCCGCACCTACAGCCAGTTCCGGGACGATGTGGACGAGTTCGCCCGCAGCCTGATCGCCATGGGGGTGAAGGGCGGGGATAAGGTGGCCATCTGGGCCACCAATGTGCCCGCCTGGTTCATCACCTTCTGGGCCGCCACCAAGATCGGCGCGGTGCTGGTCACGGTCAACACCGCCTACAAGATCCACGAGGCCGAGTATCTGCTCCGCCAGAGCGACACCCACACCCTGGTGATGATCCAGGGATACCGGGACAGCGACTATGCCGGCATCATGGGGGAGCTCTGCCCCGAACTGGAGAGGGCCGTCCCCGGCAAGCCCCTCCACTGCAAGCGCCTGCCCTTCCTGCGCAACATTGTGACCGTGGGCTACCGACAGGAAGGGTGCCTGACCTGGGAGGAGGCAGTGGCCATGGCCCCCCGGGTTTCCCTCCAGGAGGTCCGCCGCCGGGCCGCTGCGGTGGATATGCACGACGTGGCCAACATGCAGTACACCTCCGGCACCACGGGCTTCCCCAAGGGGGTCATGCTGACCCACTACAATGTAGTCAACAATGGCAAATACATCGGCGACCACATGGACCTCAGCACCGCCGACCGGATGATGATCCAGGTCCCCATGTTCCACTGCTTTGGCATGGTGCTGAGCATGACCGCCTCCATGACCCACGGCGCCACCATGTGCCCTCTGCCCTACTTCTCCCCCAAGCCCGCCCTGGCCTGCATCAACCAGGAGCGTATCACCGCCTTCAATGGCGTACCCACCATGTTTATCGCCATGATGCAGCACGAGGATTTCCCCAAAACGGACTTCAGCTGCATCCGCACCGGCATCATGGCCGGGGCCAACTGCCCGGCGGAACTGATGCGTAAGGCGGCGGACATGATGAACATGAAGCAGATTGTCAGCGTCTACGGGCAGACGGAGGCCTCCCCCGGCTGCACCATGTCCAGCTTCGACGACCCCCTGGACGTGCGCACAGAGACAGTGGGCAGCCGCTTTGCCAACGTGGAGTGCCGGATCATCGACCCGGATACCGGGGAGGATTGCCCCGTGGGGGTCAGCGGCGAATTTGTGGCCCGGGGCTACAACATTATGAAGGGCTACTACAAGATGCCCTCCGCCACCGCCGCCGCCGTGGAGCCCGACGGCTGGCTCCACACCGGGGATTTGGCCTGTGAGGATGAGAACGGGAACTTCCGCATCACCGGGCGGTTGAAGGACATGATTATCCGGGGTGGGGAGAACATCTATCCCAAGGAGATCGAGGAGTTTTTCTACACCCACCCCAAGGTTCGGGACGTGCAGGTCATCGGCGTGCCCGACGAGCAGTACGGCGAGGAAATCATGGCCTGCATCATCCTCCGGGAGGGGGAGGAGAGTTCCGTGGAGGAGATGAAGGCCTTCGTCCGGGACCACATGGCCAAGCACAAGGTTCCCCGCTATGTGGAGTTTGTGGAGGCCTTCCCCATGAACGCCGCCGGAAAGATTCTCAAGTACAAGATGCGGGAGGACGCCGTGGAGCGCCTGGGCCTGAAAAGAGCATAGTACCTCCGCAATAAAACGTTCTGCCCGGGCAATAGTGGAATGGCTGTAAAACAGTAACCTTAAAAATTACTGTTTTATACTAAAACCTGATAAAAAGCTTTTCAAACTTTATATAGCGCGAAGCGCGTCAGGTTTTTATGAGACGGCGCGGCGCACGGTACGCGCGACGCCAGCGGGCATAGCGCGGGGATTTCAAATAAAAGCATTTTATTTGAAATCAGTATGACAGCATCTGCCACGTGGGGTTGGTAAACAGCAGTGAAAATGCGTGATGCCGGGTTGAAAGACCGGGCATCACGCATTTTTGACCAGACTCATGATTTGACAATATCGCTTCATATTCCTGTAAGAAATCTGTACATGACTGCCGCCACATCCTGCGGCGTTTTGTTGAACGGCTCCAGAAGCCATTGGCGCAAAATATAGTAAAATCCTCCCGCATAGCCATAAGCTGTGAGTTTCAGACTATCTTCATCCTGTTTTTGGATCGCCTTATTGCGCAAACAGTAAAACTGTTCGTTACATAACTCCGAGATCATTTCAACAAATTCGTCGTCCGTTCTGGTTTTGAAAAGGATGCAGAGCAGCTTTTTATGATCATAAAAATACCGGCAGATATCCTCCAGCCATTTGCAAAGGTTTATTTCAGTTTTATCCTTTTCGGCAATTGCCTGTACATCCTTGATGATATTATGGCGCGTATCTCTGAGGATATCCCGCGGCTGGGTATAATGCCGGTAGAACGTCGCCCGGTTAATACCGGACTCGGCGCAGAGCTCGGAAACGCTGATTGTATCGATCTCCTTTTTCTCCAGCAAACGCAGCAGCCCTTCCTGCAGCAGCCGCTTTGTGAGCGCAACTCTTTGATCGCCTTTCATCATAGCCCTCCATGAGATTTTTATGAACAATGCGACAAAACCCGTTCAACTGCCGCGTATCAAAAAATTTTTGAGAAACTGTTTGTTGATTGTGCGACACCTGTATATTATAATATGTCGCATATGTTGTCAAGATTTTCTGTTCAAAAGGGAGTGCTAAAATGAAGCTTTTATTTACGGTCCTGATTTGTTTTCTGGCCGGTGCGGGCGCCGGAATCGGTACCGGATTCGCGGGCATGAGCGCCGCTGCGGTCATAGGCCCGATGCTCACCACATTTTTGGGGATCCCCGCGTATGAGGCCGTGGGCATCGGACTGATCAGCGACGTGCTGGCCAGTGCAGTGAGTGCCTATACATACAAAAAAAGCGGAAATCTGGATGTGAAGAACAGTCTGCCGATGCTGGTAAGCGTCTTGCTCTTTACAGTCGTCGGCAGCTTTATTGCCAGTTTGCTGCCTGAGCAGGCCATGAGCGGCACCATGCAGATTGCGCTGATCATCATCGGTCTACGGTTCCTGCTGAAGCCGGTTACGACCACCAAGGAACAAATGGCGGCCATCGCCCCCCGTGAGAAACTCATCAAATCCATTGCAGGCGGTATTCTTGTCGGTTTCATCTGTGGTTTTGTCGGCGCGGGCGGCGGCATGATGATGCTGTTTGTGCTGACATCCTTCCTGGGCTACCAGATGCACATGGCTGTGGGTACCAGCGTGTTTATCATGGCTTTTACCGCTTTGACCGGCGGCATCAGCCATTTTGCAATCGGCGGAATACCTGACATGACTGCTTTGGTGCTTTGTGTGGCGTTTACATTTGCATGGGCGAGAATTGCCGCTGTAATTGCCAACAAGGCGTCAACAAAAACATTAAACAGAGTTGTCGGCGTGGTTATGATCGTTACAAGTATTGCAATTTTAACTGTCAATTACTTGAGTTAAGATGGATACTGTTATCCTGCTCAAAAATTATTCCTGAAACAATAATACCAAATACTTGGAGCGACAGGCAACGATCCGAACGCGCATTTATATATGGGGGTCCTCCCCCCACATATGCGCTCTGTGGAGCAACTACAGTTCAGGCCGCCGGGGCCCGGGCTGTTTTGCATCACTGCGTTCCGGGCAAAAAGCTGCACCCCTTGCGCCGCCATGGGGCTATCCCGGATACGTGTAAAAAAACCTCCGTATGATTAAAATCATACGGAGGTTAAACTGTTTTACGGACCCCGTCTATTGCCCAGGCGAACGTTTTGATAGAGGCAAGTAGAGGCGGAACCCGCCGCGCGCCCACCCCTTTTACCGCAGATCCTCCATTCCCGCTTTGCAGAAGGAGGAAAAATACTGATACACCGGCTCCAGGGATGTGTATCCCTCCACCAGGGTGTCCACCAGCGCCGGGGAGCAGAGCAGGTCGTCAAAGGGCCGCTCACAGCCTACGGAAATATTTTTCTTATTGTACCACTGGGCCAGCAGAGGCGTCGCCTCTCCCTTGCTTCTGGCGTAGTCCTGGCCCTGGACCTGAAACTCCCCCCGCTCTTCCATGGCCCGGACCAGCCGCTCCAGCCGCCCGGGATTTTCATCCATATCCCGGCGCATGGCCGCCATAATCTGGGGCGTGGCATTCCAGAAGCCCACGCCGTAACTCCACCCCTCCGGGGCGACCTCAAACCAGAACACCGGTCGGTGGCTCCACACGTCCCCCTCCGGACGGATGCTGAACCACAGGTGGTCCTTGTAGGGGCCCCGGCCATGGAGCCGGCGGGCATCCCGGTAGATGCGGGAGACATGCAGATTGACATCCAAGCCGGGAAAGCGCTCCAGCATTCTGTCATACACCGCGCGGCCCAGATCCAGGGTGGGCTGATAAAGGACGCGCAGATAGGTGTCCTTATGCTCCGCAAACCAGGCCCGGTCATTGTTGAACCGGATACCCCACATAAAGTCCAGCGTCTCACCGCTGTAGCCATTAAACATGTGTTTCTCTCCTGTCAAGGGTTTTTCATTTCCCCGCTATCATACCCTCCGGCGGCCCCTTTGTCAACCGCGGCGAAACGGCTTGTAAATACTGGTTTTTGCATCTGCGGAACGAAGTTTGGTGGAGCGGGAGGGTACACGGGGTGTCCCCGGAGTCCAAGGGATTTCCTCTCCCTGGGGAAGCGCTCCCCTGGGGCGGTGCAGCCCGGCGGGCCCGGACTGAGCAAGGGGCTGTCCCGCTCACAGCTACCGAAAAAAGCGCCCGGGCGAAGCATCGTCCGGGCGCTATCGGTTCTACTGGTCGCAGCCGTCCGCCAGAGGGCACCCACAGTGCACACAGCAGCCGCAGTGCAGCAGGCAGCAGGGGGGACAGGGCGGCAGGGCCGACACGCTCTCCCACTGGGCGAAGAGCGTGACGCTGCCCGCCTCCGGCGGCAGCCGTCCGCCGGGCTGCCAGTTCCCCCCCCAGCCATCCGGCCGGGTGTTCCAGCTGACAAAGCGAAAGCCGGAACGCCTGGGCACGGCCATGGTCAAATACAGCGGCCGGTTCCAGGGGCCATCGTCCGGAGGCGGCACCTCCGACACCAGGGGGCCGTTGCCCTGATAGACCACCGTCCGCTCCCACGGATAGGCCAGGACCTCGTCAAAAAGGGCCAGTGCTTCCGATATGGTTTGGATCAAGGGTTCACCCGCTTTCTCCATTCTGTTGGTAAAACGCCGCCGCGGCGGCTGCTCCAGTATATGCGCCGGGGCCGCCGCCCTTTACCGCCGGTGCCATCCGCGCCGCCCCAAAATCAGCATCGCAGGGCAGGCGCCGCCCGCACCAAAGGACGGCGGGGCCCCCCCTATTCCGCCGCCCGGACCTGAATCAGCTGCGCGGCGATGCTGACGGCAATCTCCGCCGGAGTCCGGGCCTGGATGGAAAGTCCGATGGGAGTGGTAATCCGGGCCAGATCCTGGTCGGTAAAGCCCTGCCGGCGCAGCTGGTCGAACACTCCCGCCTTCTTGCGGGCACTGCCGATGACGCCGATATACCGGGCCGGGGTGCGCAGCGCCTGGGCCTGGATCAACAGGTCATCCCTGTGGCCCCGGGTCATAATGACCACG
>USMP01000020.1 GCA_900555795.1 uncultured Eubacteriales bacterium | reverse complement strand
GCTCCCGCTCGTCGTGGCCGCCGCCCAGGCCCGCGCCCCGCTGGCGGCCCACGGCGTCGATCTCATCGATAAACACCACCGCGGGGGCCACCTTCTTGGCCTCCTCAAAAAGGTCCCGGACGCGGCTGGCGCCCACGCCCACATACAGTTCCACAAAGTCGGAGCCGGAAATGGAGAGAAACTGTACCCCCGCCTCCCCGGCCACGGCCTTGGCCAGCAGGGTCTTGCCGGTGCCCGGAGGGCCCACCAGCAGGACGCCCTTGGGAATTCTGGCGCCCAAATCCAGGTACTTCTGGGGCTCCTGGAGAAAGTCCACGATCTCCCGCAGTTCCTCCTTCTCCTCGTCGGCCCCGGCCACGTCGGCGAAGCTGACCTTCTGCTTGCTGTCGGAGCCGAAGCGGATCTTAGCCCGGCCAAAGCGCTTGCCCTGGTCCACGCCGCCGCCTCCCTGGGCCCGGGCCATCATAAACTGCCAGAGCAGGAAGATGCCGCCGATCAGCAGCACGTAGAGCAGGATTTCGCTCCACCAGGGCGGCGTGTAGGGCGGGGCGTAGTCGTAGTCCACCAGGACGCCCCGCTCCTTCTGATCGTCAATCAGGGCACCCAGGTCCTCCCGGAAGGCGTCCGCGCTGCCCAGGGCGTTGTGCACGGTGGTGCCGTCGTGGAGATTCAGGTACAGGTCTGTGCCGTTTTGCACATAGAAACTCTTCACCTGCTCCCGGGCAAAAAGGTCCTGCACCTGGGCGTAGGTGACGGCGGCGGCGGCGCTGCCGCTGTTGAAGCCGTAGTAGGCCAGCAGCAGCAGGGCGATGAAGGCGAAATAGAGCCCCAGATTGGGCCGTCGTGTCTGCTTTGTCAAATGGTTCCTCTCCTTTGCTGACGGCCTGGCCGCGCCGTGTTGCGGGGCCCTGCGTGTCATGTCATTCCGGTTTCCGGCGCGCCGCGCCGCCTGGGCGAAAAGCGGTTACTCCCCGCTGTAGACCTCCGGCTTCAGCACCCCGATGTAGGGCAGGTTCCGGTATTTCTGGCAGTAGTCCAGGCCGTAGCCCACCACGAACTCGTCCGGCACCACGAAGCCCACATAGTCGGCGGTGATAGCCTTGGCCCGGCGGCTGGGCTTATCCAACAGGGTGCAGATGGTGACGGAGGCCGCCCCCTTGGTGAGAAAATACTGCTTCAAAAAGCTGAGGGTGGTGCCGCTGTCCAGGATATCCTCAATGACCACCAGATGGCGGCCGGAGATATCCTGCTGGATGTCGTGGGTGATCTGTACCGCCCCGGAGGAGCTGGTGGCATTTCCGTAGGAGGACACGGCGATAAACTCCACGTCGCACTTTACCTGGCACGAGCGGACAATGTCCGCCATAAACATGAACGCCCCCCGCAGCACGCTGACAAAGAGGGGGTCCTTGTCCGCCAGATCCTCGTACATCCGGGCCCCCAGTTCGCCAATCCGCTGGGCAATCTCCTCCTGGCTGTACAGCACCTTCAGGATATCCTGATCCATCATACCCATGTTTGCGTTCTCCTTCTGTCGAAATATGTGTCATGTTTCATCCCGCCTGGCCGGCGGGGCGTTAAAATAGCGTAAAACGCTAATTTTTATTTCCGAGCGCTGCCCGGAAATAAAAATTGCCATGTGGGCGTCCCGCCGGCGGCTGAAATCACAGGCATGGGTCGGGACGGCCCATATGCCGTAAAAAATAGCGTTTTACGCTATTTTTTATGCGATGCGTGGAACGGGCTTGGGGCGTCGGCGGACGCCTTCTCAGCCCGCCGCTCCAGAGTCACGGTCAGGCCCCGCTGCCCCGGCAGGGGGCGGCAGGCGGGGTCCACCGCCACACCCACCATGGCCACAAGGCGGCCATTCCGGTACAGGGCCGGGTGTTGGCCGCGCTCTTCCGGGGGGATGCCCCGGTCGGCCAGAAGGCGCTTAATGGTGCGGCTGCCGTTATCCACGGGGAGACGGCCGGTGCCGTCCCAGGGGGCGATGGTGAGGGGGCCGGGGGAGATGTCCCCCTCCGGCGTCTCCGTTACGCGGACGGTGTAAGGTCCCCAGACCTGCTCCCCCGGGAAGAGGGGGAGGGGGCCCGGCGGCGGAGCCGGAGGGCGTAGGGTAAGCTGATGGGGCTTTCGCACCGCCTGCACCCCGCCCGGCAGATCCAGCACCCCGCCGCTGCTCAGATCCAGCACCGCCTCCACATGGGCGGCGGAAAGGCGTACGCCCAGCCGCTCCGCCATGGCCCGCACCAGCCGCCGCCGCAGGGCCAGATCCTGTTCCAGCAGAACTGGAATGGCCAGGGTTACGGCGCCGCCCTCCTCCGGCGGAAGCAGGGCCTCCGCCTGGGCGGTGAGATGGGCATCCTCCGGCCTCAGCAGTTCCGCCGTCCGGGCAAGGCGCTCCGTGCAGCCGGGGGAAATGTCCTCCAGCAGGGGCAGCGCCTGAAGCCGCAGGCGGTTTCGCTGGCAGCAGGGCTGGGCGTTGGTCTCGTCCTCCACATAGGGGATGTGGTGGAGGGCCACATAGCGGTCAATGGCGGAGCGGTCCGTCTCCAACAGGGGCCGGACAATCCGTCCCCGCGCCGGGGCGATGCCGGTGAGGCCCGAAAGCCCCGATCCCCGCAGCAGGTGCAGCAGCACCGTCTCCGCGTTGTCCTGGCGGTGGTGGGCGGTGGCGATGCGGCACGCCCCCAGCCGGTCCGCTGCCTCCTCCAGAAATTGGTACCGGAGCACCCGGGCGGCGTCCTCCACGCTGCGCCCGGTTTCCCGGGCGAAAGCGGCCGCGTCGGCGCCGCCCCGGGTCAGGGGCACACCCCGCTCCCGGCACCAGTCGCGGACAAACGCCTCGTCCCGGTCCGCCGTGGGCCGGAGATGGTGGTTGAAGTGGGCGGCGGCCACGGAAAAGTCCTCCGCCGCCGCCAGGCACAGCAACAGGTGCAGCAGGGCCATGGAGTCCCGCCCGCCGGATACGGCGCAGAGCACTAGGCCGCCCCGGGGCAGCATGTCCCACCGGCGGCAAAAAGCGGCTACCTGTTCCATGTCGGCCTCACATGTCCCCCATCCGGCGGCGCTCCGCCTCTTTCTCCTCCTGCTGGCGCTTCTCTACCCAGCGGTTGTAGCGCCGCTGAATAAAGAAGGAGATGGCGAAGCTGGCCGCCAGCCACGCCGCCAGCAGGACCAGGGCGGCGGCCCGGGACATGGGCACCACCCTGGCGATGGCCTGGACCAGAACCAGCGTCACCAGGTAGACGCCCAGATTCACCTCCGTCTGAATGGGGGCCAGGCGCTTGATGTTGGCGTGAAGCCGCCAGGCCAGATAGGCCGCCAGCAGCAGGGCGAAAATAAGTGCGGACAGCAGTATTTCCATAAAGGTTCCTTCCTCCTGGGGCCTGCGCCCCCCTGTGGGGCGCTACTCCTCGTCGAAGCGCATCTCCAGGGTGCTGTAGGTGGTGTACTCCGGCATCCAGCGCAGAGGCACCTTGCCGGTTTCCCCGTGGCGGTTTTTGGCGATGATGCACTCGGCAATGTTTTTATTTTCCGTCTCTTCCTTATAATAGTCCTCCCGGTAGAGGAACATGACGATGTCCGCGTCCTGCTCAATGGCGCCGGAGTCCCGCAGGTCGGAGAGCATGGGCCGCTTGTCCTCGCGCTTCTCGTTGGCGCGGCTGAGCTGGCTGAGGCACAGCACCGGCACGTTCAACTCCTTGGCCATGATTTTCAGCATCCGGGAGATGTCGCTGACCGCCTGCTGACGGCTCTCTCCGGAGTAGCCCTTGCCCCCGGCGGAACTCATCAGCTGGAGGTAGTCAATAATGACCAGGCCCAGGTTGTCCAGCCGGCGGCATTTGGCGTTCATGTCCGCGGCGGTGAGCATGGGGTTGTCGTCGATGCGGATGTCCGTCTGCCGCAGGACGCGGGCGGCCTGGGTCAGCTTGCCCCAGTCGGTGGCGCTGAGCCGGCCGGTCATCAGGCGGCTCAGATCCACCAGAGCCTCAGAGGAGAGCAGACGTGTCACCAGCTGCTCCTTGCTCATCTCCAGGGAGAACACCGCCACCGTTTTTCCGCTGCTTTTGGCCACGTTCAGCGCCATATTCAGGGCGAAGGAACTCTTGCCCACGCCGGGGCGGGCGGCCAGGAGAATCAGGTCGGATTTGTTCAGGCCGTGGATCTTCTGATCCACGGCGGAAAAGCCGCTGGGCAGGCCCGGCATGCCTGTTTTGCCGCTGGCCAGGTCATTAAGCTGGTCCAGCAGGGGCTTGATAATCTGGGCCACCGGCACCATCTCCTGGGCGCTGCGGCCCCGGCGGATGGCGTAAATCCGCTGCTCAGCTGCCTCCAGGGTGGCCTGCGCCTCCCCCAGGCCCTCCTGCACAGTGGCCAGAATGTCCCCGGCGGCCTTGGCCAGGCCCCGCAGCAGGGACTTGTCACGGATGATATTTACATACTCCATCACGTTGGCGCTGGTGGGTGTGACCTCCATCAGCTGCACCAGATAGTTCCGGGTGGCGCCCTGGTCGAAGGTGCCGTTTTTCTGCATCTCCTCCGCCACCGTGACCCCGTCGATGGGACGGGAGTAGCTGAACATGGTGTAGATGGTCTCAAAAATATCCCGGTTCTGCTGGATATAGAAGTCCTCCGGCTGAAGTTTGTCCATCACATCCTTGATGCAGTCGGCGTCAATGAGCATGGCCCCCAGAGCGGCCTGCTCCGCCTCCAGGGAGTGGGGCATCTGCCGGGTAAGCAGCTCGTCCGCTGGCACGGGGGATCATCTCCTTTTCTCCGCCCGGCGGGCGTTACTTCTCCTCCACCACCATCACATAGACGGTGCCGGACACCTCATAGCCCAGCTTGGCCTTCAGCTGGTATGCCCCGTAAGCCTTGATGGGCTCATCCATGACGATCTTGTTCTTGGCCAGCTCAATGCCGTGCTGGGCCAGCAGCGCCTCAGACACCTCCTTGCTGGTCACGGCCCCGAACAGCTTCCCGTTGGCGCCGGCCCGGGCGCTGACCTTCACAGGGGCGTTTTTCAGCTTCTCCACCACGGCCTCCGCCTCGGCCTTCAGCCGCGCGTCCTCCGCCTTTTTGGCCTTCTCCCGCAGCTGCATGGTGTTGACGGCGTCCGCCGTGGCGGGTACGGCCAGCTTCCGGGGCAGCAGGAAGTTGCGGGCATAGCCCTCGGCAACCTCCACCATCTGGCCCTTCTTTCCCTGGCCTCTCACGTCCTGCTGTAAAATGACTTTCATCTGATGTTCCTCCAATATACTTCAAAAAAGGTTGTCCCCGTCAGGGGGGGATTTTCCGGGATGCGGGTCCCCGCAATGAGGGGGCGGGCGGCCCCAGCCCGGAGTTAGGTTTGATAGTAGGCGTCAATGGCGGCCAGCAGCCGCTGGTGCACCGTCTCCACATCCGTGCCCGGCACAAAGCCGCCGGCGGAGGTGGCGTTGCCGCCGCCCCCCAGGTTCTCCACAATGACCTGCACGTTGATTTCCCCCAGACTTCTGGCGGACATGGACACGCCCTCCCCCTGCTGGTAGACCACGAAGGAGGCCTGAACCCCCTTCAGAGTCAGCAGGTCGTCGGCGGCCATGGCGGCGGTGACACGGGCCACCTCGCCCTCCGCCGTGGCCACGGCCACATCCCCGTGGACCAGCTGGGCCCGGCGGATGATGTCGTAGCGGCGGACCATGCTGGCAAGGTCGCTCTGGAAATAGCGGCGCACCTCGGCGGTGTCGGCCCCGGCCCGGCGGAGGAACGCGGCGGCCTCAAAGGTGCGCCCTCCGGTGCGCATGGTAAAGTTCTTGGTGTCCAGCACAATGCCCGCCAAAAGGGCGTCCGCCTCAGCCCGCAGAAGGTCGCTGGGCTCCACCATGTACTGCAGCAGTTCCGTAACCATCTCGGCGGTGGAGGAGGCGTAGGGCTCGTGGAAGTTGAGGGCGGCGCTCTCAATGTAAATAGAGGCCCGGCGGTGGTGGTCGATCACCGCCACCCGGTTGCAGCTGTCCAGCAGCTGGCTGCTCTCCACCATGTCGGGGCGGTTGGTGTCCACCACCACCAGCAGCGCGCCGGGCTGGGCGTGGATAAAGGCGTCGGCCCCGCTGACGAAGGCGCCGGCGTACTCCGGCTGCTCCCGCAGACGGCGCACCAGGGGCTGGGCGTTGTTGCCCTCCAGATCGATCACGATCTGGACCTTTTTCCCCCGCTTTCTGGCGGCGCAGCAGATCCCCGCGGCGGCCCCCACGCTGTCCATATCCGCGTACTCGTGGCCCATGACATAGACCTCTGTGGCGTCGGTAATCAGATCCCCCAGGGCCTTGGCCATGACCCGGCTTTTCACCTTGGTCCGCTTTTCCGTGGACTTCGATCTCCCGCCGTAAAACTGGAAGTCCAGACTGTCCTTGACCACCGCCTGGTCGCCGCCCCGGCTGAGGGCCATCTCGATGGACTTGCTGGCCCAGCGGAAGGCCTCCTCATAGCTGTCGCAGTCTTTGCCGATGCCGATGGAGAGGGTGGCGTTGACGCCGTCCTCGCTGACCACCTGGTGCAGGTCCTCCAGCACGGAGAACTTATCCGCCACCATGCGCTCGAAGCACTGCTCGTCGCAGATGAAGAGGTAGCGGTCCCGGTCGTACTTGCGCAGCATGCCGCCGGAGCCGTCCACCCAGGCGTTCAGCTTCTCGTCAATCTGGGCCAGGACGGCGGATTTGGCGGCCTCCCCGCCGGCCTTCAGCAGTTCCTCGTAGTTGTCCAGCACCAGCACGCAGACCACCGGCCGGGTGGCCTCGTAGACCATTTTCATGTGCTGCTGCTCGGTGACGTCCACAAAGTAGGCGGTGATGATCTGTCCCTGCCCGGCGGCCCGCCCGCTCATGCGCCCGGCGGAGCCGTAGACCTGATAGACCCCGCCGTTCATCTCCGTCAGTTCCCCGGCCTGGGTATCCCCGGTGAGGATCCACTGGTAGTCAAAGCTGGGGGCCAGATCCCCGATGCGCATGTCAAAGACGTTGTCCCGGGCGTCGGCGAGGGCTATGAAGCCGTCGTTGGTCCAGATGATCTCCCCGCTGTCCGCCCGAAACACCACCACCGGCAGGGGGGTGTTGAGCATGCTGTTTTTGCTGATGGAGTCCACGCCGCCGGTAAGGGTTTCCACGTACTGCATCACATTGCGCCGGCGGGTGTAACTCTGCTTCCGGTAGAAAATGTACAGCAGCACCAGGGCCGCCGTCTCCACGGCGGCCAGCACCGGCTGAATCAAAGCCGCCGCCGCGATAAACAGCACCAGACACAGAAAATAGGGCTGCAGATTGGGTTCAATGAGCCGGGATAATTTTTTATGCACGGGCCGCTCCCTCCTCTTTTCCCGTAAAACGGCGCCGCTGGTGGTGTATCCCGGCGGGCCGTGCAGATGCTGACAGGGGTTTTCCCTGTGGGTGCGGCCGTCCCGGAGAGACGGCGTGCGCATATACACACTCATTATACCACAAGGTGTCCCGCAAAGCAAAGAGGAAATGCGCCAAAATTGGCCTTCCAGGTCGCCTCACAGCGCCGGTGGAGAAGGCGGGAGGGGCCGCAGGCATAGCCCGCGGCCCCTCTCCGGCCATCAGGTTCTCTTAAGCAGCAGCAAAAATCCCGACAACACCGCCCCGCAGCCGGCAAAGAGCAGCCGCAGCGGCAGCCCCACGCTGTCCGCCAGGGCGGCAATGCACAGTGCCACCGCCAGGGAGGCGGTGATGGCAAACCGCCGGGGGCTGCTCTCCCGCTGGGTAAAGCCCGCCAGCTGGGAGAAGGCGTAGGCCGCGGCGGCGGTGGCCAGCACCTGGATGTCGTACCGGGCCAGCACCGGGTCATCCGCCGCGGGCAGATATACAGCCAGCACAAAGAATACGGAGAAAAACATGGCGGGCAGCAGGGCCGCCGCCAGGGCCAGCGCCCCCGCCGCCAGGGCCGCCGCTCCGCCCCGCTCCAGAGCGGAGCGTACCGCCACAAGGCCGCCTCCGGCGGCCAGCAGCAGGCTCCCCGCCGCCAGCAGGGCCGTCTCCCGCTCCGGGAGGGCAAAGGCGTCCCCAAAGGCCGCCTTTGTCCGGGGCAGCCGCCAGTGCAGCAGCACCGATCCCGCTGCCGTCAGTACCAGGCCCGCCACCAGCGCCGGCCGCTGCCAGCAGGGCACGGAGAGCCCCGTGGAACTGTCAAAGCCGAAGCGGTTGTGCAGAAGGCGCAGAGCCATCAGAGCCAGGCCCACGCACCACCAGAGGCCGGTTTGTCGCCATTGCTTCATTTCACATACACCCTTTCCCGGGAAGCTTGACGGACTTGCCCGCCATTTTTGCAGGGGCTGCCAGGCTCCCATCCCCCGCAGGCGCGGGGAAAAAGCATGCCGCCGCCCGCGCTAGGCGGCCCGTATCCGCTAGTATACCACCGGTGAATGGTTTTGTCATCATTTTTTGGACAAGCGCCGCATAAGCTGTTGGGGAAGAGGGGGAATGCGCCGATGGGAAAACATGTGGGCTTGTCGCTGATACTGATTTTTTTGCTTTTTTTCCTCCCCTGGCTTTGGGGCGCGCCCGCCCAGAAGCGGGAGCCGGACCCGCCGGAGCCTGCGGAGCGGCAGGAGCCGGAGCAGGAGCCGGGGCCGGCGGGGACCGGTGGGGTGGACGCGGGCACCAGCATCCGGGTGCTTGTAGGGGGAAAGCTTCAGGAGATGGATATGGAGACCTATCTCATAGGCGTGGTGCGGGCGGAGATGCCCGCCTCCTTTGCGCCGGAGGCCCTCAAGGCCCAGGCGGTGGCGGCCCGGACCTACACCATCCATAAAATCGAAACCGGCGGCACCGCCGCCCACCCGGAGGCGGATGCCTGCGACGACATCAACTGCTGCAAGGCGTATATGACCTATGAGGAGGCGGCCCGGGGCTGGGGCGCTCAGACGGCGGCCTGGGAAGAGAAAATCCGCGCCGCCGTAACCGAAACCGACGGGCAGTGCATCCTCTATGAGGGCGCGCCGGTGCTGGCGGTGTTCCACTCCTCCTCCGCCGGCATGACCCAGGATGCCGCCGACGTGTGGAGCAGCAGCCTGCCCTATCTGCAGAGCGTCACCTCCCCGGAGGACGAGAGCACTGTCCCCAACTACCGCTCCACCGCCTCCTTTGCCGCCGGGGAACTGAAGGAACTGCTCCAGGAGGCCCTTCCTGAGGCGGATCTCAGCGGCGTGTGCTCCAACTGGTTTACCAACATGAAGCAGCAGCCCGGCGGGGCGGTGAAGTCCCTCTGCGTGGGAGGCGTCACCGTCAGCGGCAACCAGCTGCGCACCATTCTGGGCCTGCGCAGCCCCTGCTTTACCATCTCCTTTGTGGAGGATACTGTCACCTTTTCCGTCACCGGATACGGCCACGGCGTGGGTATGAGCCAGTACGGGGCCAACGTGCTGGCCGGGGAGGGGATGGACTACAAGGAGATTCTGGCCTGGTACTATACCGGCACCACCGTGGAGACTTACCGGCTCCAGCGGTGATGATTTTTCGCTGCCCCGGGCATACTAGCAGCGGAGGTGAGGCCCATGGCGAAGCACCATAGCCAGCCGCCGGAACGAAAGCCCGGCTGGCCCGAGGGAGATGACGATGTCATCAACAAGTACGGCACCTATGAGGTCCAGGCCACAAACGGCACAGAGCACAACTATCCCCAGATTGCCCAGGGCCTGTCCCCGGGGGAGAAGGAGAAGCTTCTCCGCGCGGCGGAGCGGTGGCGGAAGAAATAGGGGGAGGGGCGGCATTGCCGCCCCTCCCTCAGCCTGCGGGCACCTGGCTGGCGCCCGCTAATTCCCGCAGTGTCTGATCCAGTTCCGGAATCTCCCGGCTCAGCCGCAAAAAACGGCCCTCCCGGTCTAAGAAGCAGTGGGAGGAGTCGCCGGTCAGCACCAGCGTTCCGTCTGCCTTGCGCATCTCATAGCCCACCCGCAGCCGGGCGCCCCGGTACTCCTGCACGGTGACGGTGGTATCCACCAGATCGTTGAAGGTGGTGGGGCGCTTGTACTGACAGCTGACGGCAATCACCGGTGACACCA
>USMP01000019.1 GCA_900555795.1 uncultured Eubacteriales bacterium | reverse complement strand
TATTTTTTCTCCCCCGGTAGAACCGGGGGTTTATTTCCACGCCTTAAGGCACCAATCAAGAGGGCGACAGCTTAAAATGCTGCCGCCCTCTGCCTTTTATCGATCCTGATACCCCTCCGGGTGGCCGCTGTGCCAGGTCCAGGCATCGGAGATGATGGTCTCCAGATCCCGCTCCGGCCGCCAGCCCAGGAGCCGGGCCGCCTTCGCATTGGAGGCAATCAGCACCGAGGGGTCCCCCGCCCGGCGGGGCTCCACCACCGCGGGAATCGCCTTACCGGTGACGCGCCGGGCCGTATCAATAATCTCCCGGACAGAAAACCCGGTGCCGCTGCCCAGATTAAAGGGACCGCTCTCGCCCCCGCGATCCAGGTACTCCAGCGCCAGCAGGTGGGCGCTGACCAGATCCCGAACATGGATATAGTCCCGGATACAGGTGCCGTCCGCCGTGGGGTAGTCGTCTCCAAAAATCCCCACGTGGTCCCGCTGGCCCAGGGCCGCCTGGAGCACAATGGGAATCAGGTGGCTCTCCGGATGGTGATCTTCGCCAATGCACACCTCCGTGTTGGCCCCGGCGGCATTGAAGTAGCGCAGAGCGGCATAGCGGATGCCATAGGCGGCGTGGCACCACTTCAGCATCCCCTCAATAGCCAGCTTGCTGGCGCCGTAGGGGTTGGTGGGCTCTGTGCGGTCCGTCTCCTCAATGGGCTGCTTCTCCGGCTCGCCGTAGGTGGCGGCGGTGGAGGAAAAGACGATCTTGTCCACATGGTGGCGCACCATGGCCTCCAGCATGGACTGGGCCCCGGCCACGTTGTTGCCATAATACTTCAGCGGGTCCGTGCAGCTCTCCCCCACCAGGGAGAAAGCGGCAAAGTTGATGACACCGTCAATGGGATAGTCCGTAAATACCTGATCCAGGAAGGCCCGGTCCCGTACGTCGCCTACACAGAGTTTCGCACCCTTGACCGCCGCTCTGTGGCCGGTGCAGAGGTTGTCCGCCACCACCACGTCGTAGCCCTTTTCCACCAGCAGCGCCACCATGTGGCTGCCGATATAGCCGGCGCCGCCGGCCACCAGAATTGTTTTCATGGTATGCTCCTCCTCAAAATCCACTATTTTACCGACGCGACGAACCGCAAAAAGGCCGCCCGTCCCGCCTGGTCCCTCCGAAAGACACCCGCGTGCTCCAGCACCTTGGCAAACACCAGCCCCACCTCCCGGCGGAGAATCGCATCCACGTTCTCCGCTGTGAAGCTGTAGCGGCAGCGCAGCTGTTCCGCCCAGGGCGCGTGCTTTACAAGATCCTCCTCCCGGATCGCCGCGCCGGACACCAGGCACTGCCCCAGGCGGCCCAGTTCCCCCTTCAGCCGGGCAGGCAGCACTGCCAGGCCCATCACCTCAATCAGGCCAATATTCTCCTTTTTGATGTGGTGCAGTTCCCTGTGGGGGTGATAGAGGCCCATGGGGTGCTCCTTGGTGGTGATGTTGTTGCGCAGCACCAAATCCAGTTCAAATTCGCCCTGCCGGAAACGGGCAATGGGGGTAATGGTATTGTGGGGTTCCCCCGCTGTCTCCGCAAAGAGGAACGCCTCCGGATCGGAATACGCCCGCCAGGCGGCCAAAATCCGCCCCGCCAGTTCCGCCAGGCGCCCATCATCCCCGCAGCGCAGCCGCAGCACGGACATGGGCCAGGCCACAATACCGGCCTCCACATCCTCGAAGCCGGAGAAGGACACCGCCTGCTCCACACCGGCCCGCTCCATGGCAAAGGTGTAGCGCCCGCCCTGGAAGTGCTCATGGCTGAGGATGGAGCCGCCTACAATGGGCAGGTCCGCGTTGCTGCCCACAAAATAGTGGGGAAACTGCCGCACAAAGTCCAGAAGCTTCCGAAATACCGCGCCGTCGATGCGCATGGGGGTGTGGCGGCTGTTGAACACAATGCAGTGCTCATTATAGTAGACGTAGGGGGAGTACTGGAGGAACCACTCCTCCCCCGCCATGGTCAAGGGAATGATCCGGTGATTCTGCCGGGCGGGATGGTCCATCCGGCCGGCATAGCCCTCATTTTCCCGGCACAGCTGGCAGGCGGGATAGCCCCCCTGGGGCGCCTCCCTGGCCGCCGCGATGGCCCGTGGGTCCTTCTCCGGCTTGGACAAATTCACAGTGATATCCAAATCCCCATAAGCGGTGGACACCGTCCACTTCAAATCCCTGGCAATCCGGTAGCGGCGGATGTAATCCGTATCCTGGCTGAACTGGTAGTACCAGCTGGTGGCCGTCTCAGGGCTCTCCCCATACAGGCGGCGGAAGCGGTGGATCACCTGGGAGGGCCGGGGCGTCAGCACTCCCATCAGCTTGGTATCCAGCAGGTCCCGGCTGGTGGGGCTGCCGTCAATCACGCCCCGCTCCGCCGCATCATCCAGCAGAGCCCGCAAAATCGCCTCCAGCGGGGCCTCCTCCACTGCCGCCGGCTCCTGATAATCCGCCAGAGCCAGCGTGGACAGCAGTTGATTGACTGCCCAGACCCTGTCCGCCCCATCAATCAGTCCACGGCTTACACCGTAGTCCGCCAGGGCGGCAATGGCGCACTCTCTCCTCATACGCTCCGCCCCCTTACACAAGGCGGACGCCGCCCACCGGGCGGATGGTCAGCACGTGACAGGCTCCATCCCCCAGCAGCCGGTCCATCTCCACACGAAACCGCTCCAGCATGTCCAGAGGCACAAAGGCCTGGATGGTGCCGGCAAAGCCGCCGCCGTGAACCCGGCAGGCCCCCCGCCCGTCCAGCAGTTTCTCACACAGGGCCAGCGCCAGCGCCACCTCCTGGTGGCGGGTATAGCCGGCGGGCACCACATTTTGCAGCATGCGCCAGCTGGACAGGCCGCTGAGACGCACCTGCTCCAAAAACGCGGCAAAGTCGCCCTGTTTCAGCGCCGCAACCTGGCGCTCCACCCGGCGGTTCTCCTCATAGATATGGATGGCCCGCAGCAGCGCCCGGTCCCCGGCCTTCCGCCGCAGATCAGGCAGCGCCCCATAAAAGTCAGACTCCGGCACCTGCCGCAGCACAGTCTTGCCGAAATAGGCGCATACCGCTCCCAATTCGCCGGTGACGGCGGCGTACTCCCTCGTGAGATCCGCGTGATCCGCGCCGCTGTCAATAATGCACAGGGCGTGGCCGGTGGCGGTGAAGTCAAACTCCACCCGCTCCACCGCAGGGCTGCCGCTGTCGGCAAAGTCGATCGTCACCATCCCTCCCACGGAGGAGGCCATCTGGTCCAAAAGACCGCTGGGCTTGCCAAAGTAGACGTTCTCCGCGTACTGACCGATCTGGGCCAGCTGGATGGGGCCGCATTTGTCCCCGTTAAAAAGGTTGTTGATGATATTGCCCACCAGCACCTCAAAGGCGGCGCTGGAACTGAGGCCGCTGCCCTTGAGCACATTGGAGGTGGTATAGGCGCAGAACCCCTGCACCGGGCAGCCATGCTGGACAAACCAGGCGGCTATGCCCCGGATGAGAGCGGCGGAGGTGTTGCGCTCCTCCTCCCGCACCGTCAGGTCCCCCAGATCCACCATATCCATGGGGAAGCCCTCGCTGCGGATACGGATGGTGTGATCCCCGCTGGGAGCCACCGCGGCAATCACATCCAAATTCACGCTGCCCGCCAGCACCTTGCCGTGCTGATGGTCCGTATGGTTGCCGCCAATCTCCGTGCGTCCGGGAGCGGAAAACACCGCCACAGGCCCCCGGGGGCCGAAGGTCTCCTCCATGCCCCGCAGCAGCGCCTGAAAACGCTGGGTCTGCCCCTCCGCCGCCTGTCCGTACAGGTTTGAAATGGCAGAAGCGAGATTTCCAAAATCATTCACGGGAGAAAATGTGTACTCCATAGCCCCTCCTGGAATAAATTCTTGTTTTACAATACTTTATGTCTATTATTATAAGAATATATAGAGAATATCAACATGGATTTTTCAATCTTTATTTCCGAATTTTTGGTCACAATAAGCCCCGGCTGTCGCCGGGGCTTATTGTCCGCCTTGGCAGACGGAGTTCCTATTTTTTCACCAGATACTTGCGCATGTCCAGAGCGCAGGCAAAGAGGATGATGGCGCCCTTCACCATGTATATCAGGTCCTGGGGCACATTGGCCATGGTCAGGCCCACGAAGATCAGGCGCAGCATAATCACACCGATCACGATGCCCCGGATCTTTCCGATACCACCGACAAAGCTGACGCCGCCGATCACGCAGGCCGCAATGGCGTCCGCCTCATAGTTCAGGCCGGTATTGGCAGTGTTGGAGGCCACCCGGGCGCCCTCGATAAAACCCGTGACAGCGTACATGGCACCGGCCAGAGCAAACACCATGATCGTGGTGGCAAACACGTTGACGCCGGAGACCCGGGCCGCCTCCTCGTTGGCGCCCAGAGCGAACATGTTTTTGCCAAAGGTGGTCTTATTCCAGATAAACCACATCACGCCGGTGAGGATCAGGGCGATCCAAACGTAGTTGGGAATGGCAATGCCGCCGGTGAGGGTCTTGATGAAGCTGGGACAGCCTGTGATGAAATCACTGTAGCTCTTATCCAGGCCGGAGATGGCCATACCATTATTGTTGCCCATCTTCACATACAGCAGCAGCATGGTGTAGACGATCAGCTGGGTGGCCAGGGTGACAATAAAGGGGTGCAGCTTGAACTTGGCCACGAAGAAGCCGTTGAAGGCCCCGATCGCGGCGCCGATTACCATGGCCAGCAGCAGTACCAAGAATACATTGGGAGGCGTCAGGTTTACCCACATCTTGCTGCTGGTGGTCACGGCCTGCAGCAGAGAGGCGGACACGCAGGCGGTCAGGCCAACAATGCGGCCGGCGGACAGGTCCGTGCCGGTCAGGACAATGCACCCGCCCACACCCAGTGCCACCGGCAGGTAGGCGCAGGTCTGGACCAGAATGTTGACGAGAGAAGAGGTCTTAACAAAGTTGGGATTGATAACGGCGATCACAATGGCGGCAATGGCCATGATAATCAGCAGGGCGTTGTTCAGCAGCGCATCCCCCACCCGTCGGCCGGTCCAGGGCTGACGGGCCTTTGCCTCCTTCGCCAGTGCTTTGGATTCGTTACTCATTGATGGTTCCTCCCCTTACACATATTTTGCCGCCAGAGTGAGGATCTCCTCCTGGCTGGTATTCTTCGCGTCCACCTCGCCGGCCAGCTGGCCGCCGGACATGACCAAAATCCGGTCGCAGACACCCAGCAGTTCCGGCATCTCGGAGGACACCATAATCACGCCCTTGCCCTCCTTGGCCAGGTTGATGATCAGCTGGTAGATCTCATACTTGGCGCCTACGTCGATGCCCCGGGTGGGTTCATCCAGCAGCAGCACCTCCGGCTTGGTCAGCAGCCACCGGCCAATGATGACCTTCTGCTGGTTGCCGCCTGAGAGGGAGCGGATCTGGGTTTTTTGGCTGGGGGTCTTAATGCGCATGGCCTGGATGGACCAATCGGTGTCCTCCCGCATCTTCTTTTCGCTTAGGCAAATCCCGCCAATCAGATAATTTTTCAGATTAGAGACCACCGTGTTCTCCCGGATATCCCGGATGCCGAAGATACCCGTGGCCCGGCGCTCCTCCGTCAGCAGGGCAAAGCCATTTTTGATGGACTCCCGGGGATTGCGGTTGTGGATCTCCCGGTCGTGGAACGTGATGGTGCCGCCGCCCCGGGTCATGGAACCGAACAGGTTCTCCAGCACCTCCGTGCGGCCAGAGCCGTCCAGTCCGGCAATACCAAGGATCTCCCCCCGGCGCAGCTGGAAGGTGGCGTCCTTCAGCCGGGTATAGCGGCCGGAGATATGCTGCACATCCAGCACCACCTCGCCGGGGGTGTTGTCCTTGGACGGAAAACGGTTGGTCAGTTCCCGGCCCACCATAAGACGGATAATCTCGTCCATAGTCAACTCAGAGGCGGGCCTGGTGGCCACCCACTGACCGTCCCGCATGATGGTGACGTCGTCACTGATACGGAGGATCTCCTCCATCTTGTGGCTGATGTAAATGATCCCGCAGCCCTTATCCCGCAGCATGTTGATGATGCGGAACAGGTGCTCCACCTCTACCTCCGTCAAAGACGAGGTGGGCTCGTCAAACACAATGACCTTTGCGTCATAACTCACCGCCTTGGCAATCTCCACCATCTGCCGCTGGCTGACAGGCATGGTGGACATAATCGCCTTGGGGTTCACATTGACCTCCAGTTGGTCAAAAATTTCCCTGGTGCGCTGGGCCATGATCCGCTCGCTGACCATCACGCCGCCCACCTTGGGGTAACGCCCCAGCCACAGGTTGTCCTGCACGCTGCGGGTCAGGGCCTGGTTCAGTTCCTGGTGCACCATGGCCACCCCATTTTCCAGAGCCTCCCTGGAACTTTTAAAGTTGACCTCCTGGCCGTCCAAAACGATGGTACCGCTGTCCTTGGCGTAGATGCCGAACAGGCATTTCATCAGGGTCGATTTTCCCGCGCCGTTCTCACCCATCAGGGCATGGACGGTGCCGGGCCGGACGGTAAGCGACACATGATCCAGCGCCTTGACGCCCGGGAACTCCTTGCTGATGCCGCGCATCTCCAACAAAGCCGGCTGATCCATATGGTTCTCCTCCTTTGCTCTTTTTCCTTGAAGCTTTCGCCTCAGCCGCTCTACCGTTGCGCGGCTCAGGCGGATCCTCCATGGAGGAAGGGGGCTGCCGGCAAGCGACAGCCCCCTTCGTTTCCGTTTCCATCAGGGGCAGATAACCCGTTTCAATCAGCCGGTAATCTTGGCGTAAGGTACACGGATCTTGTCCACGCCCTCATCCACATTGAAGTCGGCGGTGTTGTCCATAAGGGCGGCGCCGGACTGAATGTTCTTCACCAGGGTGACGATGGTCTCGGCCATGCCGTCGCCATCCTGCTTGACGGTACCGGTCATCTGGCCCTCCTTGATCTTCTGGACGGCGGAATCCATGGCATCCACGCCGTAGACGGGGATGGTGGTGCTGCCGTCGGCACCGGTGTTATAGCCGGCGGACTGGAGCGCGGAGATGGCGCCCTCGGCCATGCCGTCGTTGTTGGCGATGACCAGTTCCACCATGTTGCTGTTGGCCTCGGAGTACTCAGCCAGAATGGTGGTCATGTAGTCGGTGGCAGCCTGAGCGGACCAGCCGCCGGTCTGATCCACCAGGTACTTATCTGTGTTGCCGGCGTTGTAGAACACCAGTTCAGGCTTGCTGGCGGCAGTCAGCTTCAGGTTGGCGTCCTCCACGGCGTACTGGGTGCGCATCTCGGCCTCGGCATTGCCCTCCTGGCCCTTGAACAGGACGTAGGAGATTTGGCCGTCGCCATTGAGGTCCACCGTGTCGTAGTTCTCCAGCAGGTAGTCGCCAATCATCTCGCCCTGCATGTGGCCGGCCTCGGCGGCGTCCGTACCAACGAAGGCACAGTTGTCGTAGCTGTTGACCACATCGTTAGAAACCTCGCGGTTGAAGAAAATGATGGGGATACCGGCGGTCTTGGCGGCGTCACAGGCCTGCTGGGCGGCGTCGGGAGAAGAGGTCTCCACGATGTTGACAATCAGCAGATTCACGCCGTTGGTGATAGCGGTGTTGATCTGGTCCAGCTGGGTGGACTGGGTGTTGGCGCCATCATAGTTGTTGAACTTGATGCCGGCGGCGTTAAGCTTCTCATCCATGGCGGTGCGCACAGTGGTGATGTAGGCGTCGGCAAAGGTGTAATAGAACACGCCCACGTTCAGTTCCTCGGCAGTGGCGCCCTCATCAGGCTTCTGGGTGTCGGTCTGGTTGCCGCCTCCCTGGTTGCCGCTGCCACCGTTGTTGCCGCCGCAGGCGGCCAGGGCCAGCACCATGGTCAGAGCCAGCAGGAGCGCAAGTGCTTTTTTCATCTGATAATCCTCCTTTAAGATGTTTCGTTTCCTGAACAGGAAACGAAAAAAGGCATACGCCTTTTTTCAAAGGACCACTCTTGTCCCTTGTGATTTCTATTATACTTTACAAATTGCCCAAGTACATGGACTTTCTATTCAGGCATATGGACAATTCAGTGAAAAAGAATATCGCAATAATTGGCCGTTTGTGTATTTTGCACAAAAACAAATTTAATTTTTGTGCACGTTTCACAGTATACTTTTGGGGTTTTACAAGCATTTACAAAATATTTTTTCACGCCGTTGAAAAGAACCGGCTTCATTTTGCTAACCGTTTAAATTATTACAAAATCGTTAAAAACTGGACAGAGTCACCATATATCCACTACTGCCCCGCTTTTGCGCTGCGCAGCTGATTGGCGTACTGCCGGGGAGAGATCCCCTTGATCTCTTTAAACGCCCGGGAGAAGTAGAAGGGGTCCTCAAAGCCCACGGAGTTGGAAATTTCCTGAATGGAGTAGTTGGTGGAGGACAGCAGGACACAGGCCCGGTCAATGCGGTACTCCAGAAGGAAGCGCTTGGGGGACATCTGAAAGCGCTGCATGAACCGCCTGTACAGGCTGGAGTGGCTGACGGAGGCATAGGCTGCCAGGCCCTCCACCGTGATGGGGGTCTCATAGTGGCTGACAATATACTCCGCCGCCAGCAGGGCGCAGTCCGGCACCCCCCGGCTCTGATCCCTGGTCCCCCGGGCAGTGCCCACCAGGAAGGCCAGAAGCGCATAGAGTTTGGAGGTCATGGCCAGATTTTCGGCGGTGGTGGTGCCATAGCTGTGGTAAATTTCCTCCGTAAGATTCCGCAGCTGCTCGCTGTCCCGGCCGAAGAATACCGGCTCCTCCGGGGTAAAATCCGTCCGCTCCATATAGGAGGCGGCCTCCAGCCCGCTGAAGCCCACCCAGACATACTCCCAGGGATCCCGGGCGTCGGCATAGTAGTGGATGGTGGTGTCCGGATAGGCCAGGAAGGTGTCCCCCGCCTGGAGGTCATAGCGCTGATCCCGGGAAATGAAGACCCCGCGTCCCGCCACCACGTGGTGGAGCAGGAAGTGATTGCGCACACCAGGCCCCCAGCCATAGTTGGGCGCGCACTGCTGGCAGCCCGTGTTCTGCACATACAGCGAGGCGGTCCGGCGCTCCAGCTTCATCGAGTGCTTATAGATGTTGCTTTGATGCTCGTTCATGCCATCCTCCCTTTCCGCCTCTCGCCGTCTGAGAAGGCATCCGCCCACCGGTTGTCACCAACTTTGTTGATTTATTATACATGATTTCGACTTGGTTTGTCCATATCTTCTGTAAACTTTGACGAATATTTCGGAAGATTTTTACATTTTTTTCTGACAGCCCCCGGTTTTTATGAAATATGCCGGGAAAAAGCAGGCCGTCGTTGTCAATTCTCATATAGGTTTCTTCCCAGGTTTCCGTTGACTTTTTCTTGTTATCGTACTATCATGCTAAAGTATAAAAGCAATGACGAGGAGGTTTTTCCATGGACGTGTTTCATACGGAGGGGGCCGCCCTGCTGATCCGGGCGATTCTGTCCCTTCAAACCGACGAGGAGTGCCGGGCCTTCCTGGAGGACCTGATGACCGGCAAGGAGATTCAGGACTGCGGCCAGCGGCTTATGGTAGCCAAGCTGCTCAGCGAGCAGATGATATACAGCCGCATCGCCGAGGCTACCGGCGCCAGCAGCGCCACCATCAGCCGTGTCAACCGCTGCTGCACATATGGCACGGGAGGATACAGGACGGTACTGGAGCGTCTGAAGCGCCAAGAGGAGTGTCCTCTGTGACCGCCCCTGCGCCGGCTCTGCGGCCCGATGAGCAGGTGCTCTACCGTCTGCGGGAACTCTACCGCAGACACGGCTACAGCCACTACCGCATGAGCAAATTTGAGGAGTACGACCTCTATGTCCGCAACAAAGCTTTCCTGGTCAGCGAGCATATTCTTACCTTCACGGACACGGATGGGCGGCTGATGGCCCTCAAACCGGATGTGACGCTGTCCATCGTGAAAAACACCCCGGACAGGCTGGATGGACTGCAGAAGGTCTATTACAACGAAAATGTGTACCGCACCTCCCCCGCCGCCATGGGCTATCGGGAGATCATGCAGACCGGACTTGAGTGCATCGGGGATCTGGATCTGTACGCCATGGGTGAGGTGGTGGCACTGGCGGAGCGGAGTCTGGCGGCCATCAGCGGCACCTATCTGCTGGACCTGAGCCACATGGGCATCGTGTCCGCCCTGCTGGAGGGCGTGGATGAGAGCTGGCGGGGGGCCATTCTGGCGGAGATGGGGCGGAAAAATGTGCCCGCCATCCGCAGTCTCTGCGCTGCGGCGGGGGCCGGGGCGGCCCTGACGGAAAAATTCTGCCGACTGACCCTGCTCTACGGTCCTGCGGATGCGGTGCTGGAGCCGCTGGAGGAGTTGGCGGAGGGCAACGCCGCCGGGCAGGCCCTCCGGGAACTGCGGCAGATCTGCCGTCTCCTGGCGGCCCAGGGCCTGGGCCGCAGCCTGCGCCTGGATTTTTCCATCGTCAACGACATGAACTACTATAACGGCCTTATTTTTCGGGGCTACCTGCCGGGCCTGGCCACCGGCGTGCTGGCCGGGGGGCGGTATGACAATCTGCTGTGCCGGATGGGCAAGGCCGGCGGCGCCATCGGCTTCGCGGTATATCTGGATCAGCTGGAGCGCCTCTTCCCCGCCTCTGACCGCTTCGACGGGGATACCCTGCTGCTCTACGGGCCGGAGGATGATCCGGCGGCGGTGGCGGCCCGGGCGGAGGAACTGTCCCGGGCCGGCGG
>USMP01000018.1 GCA_900555795.1 uncultured Eubacteriales bacterium | reverse complement strand
CCGGCAGCGATAAAATCGCTGCCGGGCGCCTTCCTGTATCTATCGCAGAAGAATGCGGGGGCCCCCCTCATAGGGCTCAATTTTGCCGATACGCTGGGCGCAGGGCACCTGACCGGTGAGAGCCTCCAAAAGGGCGTCCGCGTCCTCCGGCGAAACCGCCATCATAAGGCCGCCGGAGGTCTGGGGATCGAAAAGCACGTCCTGACGGCAAAGGGGCGTATCCCCCGGGTCCACGTCGTCCTGGGCGAAGGAGCGGTTGCGGTACATCCCCTCCGGCAGCACCCCCATGTTCGCCAGTTCCACCGCCTCCTCCATGCAGCGGATATCCCCCACACGGAGCACCGCCCGCACATCGCTGCCCTGGGTCATCTCCAGCAGATGGCCCAAAAGTCCGAAGCCGGTGACATCTGTGCAGGCGTGGACCGCCCGGCCCACCATGGCGTCCCGGGCGGAGCGGTTCAGGGTGGCCATCAGCCGCCAGGCCTCCTCGATCCCCTCCCGGGAGGCCACGCCCCCCTTGTGGGCAGTGGTCAGAATCCCTGTGCCCAGGGGCTTGGTCAGCAGCAGCACATCCCCGGGCCGGGCCCCACTGTTGGTCAGCACCCGGTCAGGGTGGACAAAGCCGGTGACAGCCAGGCCGTATTTCGGCTCGTCATCAAAAATGCTGTGGCCCCCGGTAATCAGGCAGCCTGCCTCGTATACCTTGTCGTAGCCCCCCCGCAAAATCTGGTGCACCGTCTCCCGGGGCATGTCCCGGGGCACGCACATGAGATTCAGCGCCAGCCGGGGCTCTCCCCCCATGGCGTACACGTCGCTGAGAGCGTTGGCCGCGGCGATCTGTCCAAAGAGGTAGGGATCGTCTGCGATGGGCGGGAAAAAATCCACCGTCTGTACCAGGGCCAGTTCGCTGCTGAGCCGGTACACGGAGGCGTCGTCGCTCTTATCAAAGCCCACCAGCAAATTGGGGTCCCGCCGCACCGGCAGCCCCTCCAGAAGCTGGGCCAGCACCCCGGCCCCCACCTTGGCTCCGCACCCGGCGCAGCGCGCCAGCTTTGTCAGTTTCACGTCATTTTCCATACCGTATCTCCCTCTTTGCGGTGCTTTCTGAGTTTTCCTATCAGCAGGGGTACCGCCCCCCGGCGGAAACCAGCTGATCTTTACGGGAAGGGGCAGATGCCCTTCTCCCGGCAGATATGCAGTGTGGCCTCCAGCACACCGCCGCCCACGGCCAGAGCCTTGTCGGAGGCGCAGAGGCAGTGGCGGGGCTCACAGCGGGGGTCCACGTCGCCGCATTTCATCCCCCTGGTGACACAAACACCGTCGGCTATCAGGCCCCGGAGGGTGCCGGCAATGGTGCACGTCATGGGGTGGCCGGCCACATAGCCGGCCACATCCCCTGCCTGAACCGTGTCCCCGATGGAGCGCTCCCCCTGAAAGACGCCGTCCGCCGGGGCCCGGAGCACCCGCTCCCCAGCGTAGCCGCCGATAAGGCCGGGAATATTGGTGTTCGGCAGGGCGCTGCCCTGGTAGATCACCCGGCCCAGGTAGTGGCCCCGCATGGTTTCCACCACGGCGTGACAGTCCACGCCGGCGGTAAAGCCCGGCCCCACGGCCACCACCACCGGAGCCATGTCCAGCCTGGTACCCAGGTTCCGCTTAGCCAGGATCGCGTCCACCAGGACGCCAGGGGCCAATGCCGCCAGGCAGCGGACATCCGGGTCCACCAAAACGGGGACCACCCCCGCCGCCAACAGGGCCGGCACCTCCTCCACGGCGGCCCGGCGGGCCAGGACGCCCTCCACGGCAGTCTCCCCCTTCGTCACCGCCTCGGAAAAGCACACCGTGCGCCGGATGGCGGTGGGCCGGGCAATTTCACACAGGATCACGGAAAAGCCGCTGCGCAGGAGGCGCAGGGCCACACCAGTGGCAATGTCCCCCGCGCCCCGTATTACTACAAGCATCTCCATTCCCTCCTTCGCAGCGCCCCGGCGTACACCGGCCAGGGCAGCGCCGCCGCCAGAGCACGGGCGCAGGCCCAGTCCGCCTCCCCCTCCACCTGGTTGACAAACACGGTCTCCGCCAAGCCCTCCGCCAGCAGCGCCGCCGCCAGGCTCTCCGGCGTCACCAGGCCGCCGGGGGGCAGCCCTGTCAGAGCGCAAAACCGCGCCGGCCGATGGACAGCCTTCTCCACCGGCCTGCCCACACCGGAGGCCCCCACCAGCCAGATCGTCCGCCCCGCCTCCGGCGGGACCACAGGCTCATGGGCCAGGTGGGCCTTCAGAGGCAGGCCCCGGGAGCCGTCCGCCTCTACCAGCACATAGTCTGCCAGGGCCCGCAGTTCCGCCACAGGCAGGCCGGGGGCGGTGAGTTTTCCCTCTTCGCCGGGAGTACCCAGGCAGAGGCAGTTCTCCCCCGCCAGGGCCTTTTCCACCTCCGCCGCCGAGGGATTTGCCAGCACCGGCAGGTGGGCCGGCGGCAGGATGTGGGTGGTAGTGGTACAGAGTACCCGGCCCCGCCGTGCCAGTTCCCCGGCAAGCAGATACATGGCGGTGGTTTTGCCGCCGCTGCCAATCAGCGCCGTGACGCCGGGTTCAATTTCCAACAGCCGGGACAATTCCATGGCCATCCTCCTTCGGTTATTCTGGTTTCAGTATAACCACTTTTTCAGGGGCCGTCAAGGCGGTGGCTCTGACCCGGTTTCACGAAAATGTGGAAACATTTACGAAAATTTCACCACTTGGGTCGGTTCCCTGCTATAATAAACTTGATAAAATTTGTGCTGCCCGGCCTGAAACAGGCCGGGATACGTCTGCGAGGTTGATGCTATGAGCGCTTTTGTACAATTTGACCAGGTTAAGAAGGTCTATCACATGGGTGAGGTGGATATCCAAGCCCTGCGGGACGCCTCCTTCACCGTGGAGCAGGGGGAATTGTGCGTCATCGTAGGCCCCAGTGGAGCGGGTAAGACCACCCTGCTGAACATTCTGGGCGGCATGGACACCCTGACGGAGGGACACGTCTACCTGAGCGGGGAGGACATTTCCGCCTACAACTCCCGGCAGCTGACCACCTATCGGCGCTACGACATCGGCTTCGTCTTTCAATTCTACAATCTGGTGCCCAATCTAACCGCCCTGGAAAATGTGGAACTGGCGGCCCAGATCTGCCGGGACCCTCTGGACGCCGCCCAGGTGCTTCAGTCCGTGGGGCTGGAACAGCGCATGCAGAACTTTCCCGCCCAACTCTCCGGAGGAGAACAGCAGCGGGTGGCTATTGCCCGGGCCCTGGCAAAAAATCCCAAGCTGCTGCTGTGCGACGAGCCCACCGGCGCTCTGGACTACCACACCGGCAAGGCGATTTTGAAGCTGCTGCAGGACATGAGCCGCCAGCGGGGCATGACTGTCATTATTATTACCCACAACAGCGCCCTCACGGCCATGGCCGACCGGGTGATTCAGGTCAAAAACGGCACCGTCACCTCTGAGAAGGTCAACCCAGATCCCCTGCCGGTGGAGGCGATTGAATGGTGAGAAAGACGATGCTGAAGTCCTCCCTGCGGGAGATCCGGCAGAGCCTGGGCCGCTATCTGGCCATTCTGGCCATTGTAGGGCTGGGGGTAGGGTTCTTTGCCGGGCTGCGGATGAGCCAGCCGTCCATGATGGCCACGGGGATCGACTACATCCGGCAGTACCGCCTCTACGACTTCCGGCTGCTGTCCACCCTGGGCTTCACCGAGGAGGACGTGGACTATTTCTCCCGGCTGGACGGCGTGGGAAATGCCCAGGGGGCGGTATTCACCGACTTTTTGACCCTGACGGAGGACGGGGACGAGGCGGTTATGAAGGCCCACTCCCTTACCGACGGGGTAAATCTGCCGGAACTGGTGGCCGGGCGGATGCCCCAGGCCCCGGACGAGTGCCTGGGAGACTCCCGGTACTTTACCGAGGCGGATCTGGGTCGGGTGCTGCCGGTTATTGACAGCAACGACCAGGACACCCGGGATCTCCTGGCCTACGACGGCTATACCATCGTGGGGCTGGCCTTTTCCCCCTACTATCTCAACTATGAGCGGGGCACCGCCTCCATCGGCACCGGCAGTGTCTCCGCTTTCCTCTACATACCTCTGGCAGGCTTCGATTATGAGGCCTACCATGAGATTTTTCTGACTCTGACGGAGCCCCCCCAGGCCTACTCCGACGCCTACGACGACCAAGTGGACGCTCTGCAGGATCAACTGGAGACGGCTACGGAGGGCCGGGCGGCACTGCGCTATGAAACCATCTACAGCGACGCCATGGAGGAGATCCGGGACGGCGAGGCGGAACTGGCGGATGGCTGGGAGGAGTACAACAGTGAACTGGCAGACGCCACCAGGGAACTGGATGACGCCTACCGGGAATTGATGGACGGCGAGGCGGAGTATCGGCAGGGCCTGAAGGACTATGAACAGGGCAAGGCTGACTACGCCGAGGGCCTTCAGAAATACGACGACGGCGTACGGGAACTGGAGGATGCCCGCAGGGAACTGGATGACGGCTGGACAGAGTACCACGACGGCAAGGCGGAGGCGGATCAGGAGCTGGAGGACGCCTACCAGAAGCTGATGGATGGCGAGGCGGAGTACGCCAACGGAAAAGCGGAGTACGACGACGCCTATCAGGAACTCGTGGATGGCGAGGCGGAACTGGCCGACGGTGAGGCGGAACTGGCCGACGCCCAGCAGCAGTTGCGGGACGCGGCGGCACAGCTGGAGTCGGCTCAGGCGGAACTGGAGGCTGGCGAGGCCTCCTACAGCCAGCTGACCACCCTCTACCAATCTACCACCCAGCTGGCTCAGGCAGTGGGCATGGGGGACGCCGGCACCCTGATTGCCGCCCTCCAGTCCGGCCTGTATCCCCAGCTGGAGGCACAGCTGGACATGATGCTCCAGGCCCAGGGCAGCAGCGTGGCCGAGTTGGTGGGCGGCTGGACGGCGGCGGAGCAGCAGCTGGGTGGAAGCCTGAACGAAGCCACCCTGGCGGGGCTTCGCTCCACTCTGGACCAGGGCAGGGCCGAGTATGAGGCGGGTCTACAGGAGTACCGGTCCGGCCTGGCGGCCTATCGGGACGGCCTTCACGAGTTGGAGGAGGCCCGGGAGCAGCTGGATGACGGCTGGGCCCAGCTGGAGGACGCCCGGCAGGAACTGGACGATGCCCGTGTGGAATTAAACGAGGGCTGGCTGGACTACGACGAGGGCAAGGCCGAAGCCCAGCAGGAACTGGATAAAGCCTTTCGTGAACTGACTGATGGCGAGGTGGAGTATGCCGATGGTCTTCGTGAACTGGAGGAGGCAAAGCAGGAACTCCTCGACGCACAGCAGGAACTAGACGACGCCCCCGGAGAACTGGCCGACGCCCGCAGGGAGTTGGACGACGGCTGGGAGGAATACCACGACGGCAAGGCGGAGGCGGATCAGGAGTTTGCCGATGCCCGCAAGGAACTGGAGGACGCCCAGGAGGAGATCGACGACGCCTATGTGAAGCTGGCAGACCTGAAGCACGCCGACATCTATGCACTAACCCGGCGGGAGAACACCGGCTACGCGTGTTTTGAAAACGACACCTCCATTATCAAGGCGATATCCGTGGTATTCCCCGTGTTCTTCTTCCTGGTGGCAGCCCTGGTATGCATGACCACAATGACCCGGATGGTGGATGAGCAGCGCACCCAGATCGGCGTATTGAAGGCCCTGGGCTATGGGCGGGGGCAAATTACCGGCCGCTACCTGTTCTATGCCGGCAGCGCCGCTTTCATGGGCAGCGTGGCGGGCTACGCCCTCTGCTCCTATGGGCTGCCCTGGGTGCTGTGGGAGATATATGACCTGATGTACGGCTTTGCGGAACTGAAATTTGTCTTTGACCCGGTGCTGGCGGCCATCTCCCTGGCGGCTGCCCTGGTGTGCTCCATGGGAGCCACCTACCTCTCCTGCCGGGCCGAACTGTCCAGACCGGCAGCGGAACTGATCCGTCCCAAGGCTCCCAAGGCGGGCCAGCGGGTCTTTCTGGAGCGCGTCACTCCCCTGTGGCGCAGGCTCAGCTTCCTGTACAAGGTCTCTGTGCGCAACGTGCTGCGCTACCGCAGCCGCCTGGTGATGATGGTGCTGGGCATCGGCGGGTGCACCGCTCTGCTGGTGACGGGCTTTGGCATTCGGGACTCTATTGCCTCCGTGGTAGACGACCAGTTTGACCAGATCACCCTGTACGACTACAGCGTCTCTTTCCAGTCTAGGCGGACGGAGGCGGAAGCCGCCGCCTACCTGGCCCAGCACCAGTGGCCGGCGGAAAACGCCCTGCTGGTCCACAGCGGCAGCGTGGATGTCGTAGCGCCGGGAGGCACCAAGTCCGTATATGTAACGGTGTCCTCCACCGGCTCCCTGGAGGGTTTCCTCTCCCTGCACAGCGGCGAGACGGCCATCCCCTACCCCGACCCCGGGGAGGTGGTGGTCAGCGTGGGGCTGGCGGAAAACCTGGGCATCCGGGTGGGTGACAGCATCCAGCTGCGGGATACGGACCGGGGTACCATGTCCGTTACCGTATCCGCCATCTGCGACAACTTTGTATTCAACTATGTGTACGTGGCGGCGGAAACCTATGAGACACAGCTGGGCCGGGCACCGGACTACCAGTCCCTGTATCTGCTCAGCAGCGGCGGGGCTGACCCCTACGAGGAGGGCGCCGCCCTCTCCGAGGGGGACGACGTCAGCAGCGTTACCGTCAACGAGGCTACCCGGGACCGGGTGAACAATATGCTCTCACGGCTGGACTACATCGTAGTGGTAGTGGTGGTCTGCGCGGCGGCCCTGGCCTTTATCGTGCTCTACAACCTGACCAACATCAACATCAATGAGCGCATCCGGGAGATTGCCACCATCAAGGTCCTCGGCTTTTATCAGAACGAGGTGTCTGCCTATGTGTTCCGGGAGATTGCCATGCTCTCGGCCCTGGGCAGCCTGGCGGGGCTGCTGATGGGCAAGGGGCTCCACGCATTCGTCATTAGCCAAATCAAGGTAGACGGGATGCACTTCCCCTGTCAGGTTTTTCCCGTCAGCTATCTGTTTGCCATTGGCCTTACGGCGCTTTTCACGCTGCTGATTACAACCAGTATGCGGCCCCGGCTGAAAAGAATCGATATGGCGGAGTCGCTGAAATCCATCGAGTAAGCGGAACCGAACTTCCGCCGCAGCGCGGAAAAACTGAGACGGCAAAAAGGAGAGGCGCCGCGGAGCATTCCGCGGCGTCTCTCCTTTCCCAGAGGGAGCAGGGGCTCCTTACTTTCTGACGGCAGCCTTCTTGCCCTCCCACTTGGTCACGCAGAGGGAGCAGGCGATATCGCCGGTAACGTTCAGGCAGGTGCGGCCCATGTCGAAGAGCCGGTCCACCGCCACAATGAGGCCGATGTAGGCCACAGGAATATTCAGAGCCTCCAGCACCATAGCCAGCATGATCATGCCCGCGCCGGAGACACCGGCGGTACCGATGGAGGCCATGGTCGCTGTGAGAACGATGACAACCATCTGACCCAGGCTCAGGTGTATCCCGGCACAGGAGGCGATGAACACGGCGGCCACGCACTGGTAGATGGCGGTACCATCCATATTGATGGTGGCGCCCAGGGGCAGAACAAAGGAGGAGATGTCCTCCTCAGCCCCCAGCTGGTCGGCACACTCCTTGGACACCGGCAGGGTGGCCGCAGAGGAGGTGGAGGTGAACGCGAAGATCATAGCGGCGGAAGCGCCCTTGAAGAACTTCAGGGGGCTGATGCCGGCAAAGGCCTTGGCGGAGACGGAGTACACCACCACCGCATGGACGATGTAGCCCAGATAGGCGCACAGAATCACCAGCGCCAGGGAGCCCAGAATCTCAGCGCCCTGGGTGGCCACCACCCACGCCATATAGGTAAACACACCAATGGGGGCCAGGCTGATGACAAAGCCCATAAGCCGCTCAATCACGGAGTAGACGGAACCGACAATATCCCGGCAAAGCTTTCCCTTTTCTCCGGCTGCCATAATGGCCCCGCCGAAAAACAGGGCGATAACAATGACCTGGAGCATGTTGGCCGTGCGGAAGGACTCCCACATGTTGGTGGGGAAAATGCCCACCAGCACACTCATAAAGCCGCTGAACTCCTTGGGTGTGTACTCCACGGCCCCCAGCTGATCCGAGAGATCGGGGAAGAGGCCCGCCACGTTGAAGCAATTGGCAAACACCAGCCCGATTACGCAGGCAATGGCGGTGGTGCACAGGAAGTAGACCACCGTCTTCCAGCCCACGGCCCCCACCTTCCTCATATTGTCCATACTGAGGATACCGTCGATCATGGAGAACAGCACCACAGGCACCACGATGAACTTCAGCAGGTTGACAAAGATATCGCCGAAGGGCTTCAGGTAGCTGACGGTGACACTCTCCCACTTGGCGAAGTAGCAGATCAGCCCCACTACCACGCCAGCCACCAATGCAATCAAAATCTGCATGGGCAGGCTCATTTTCTTCTTCATAAACACACTCTCCTCACAAAATTCGGGACATATCCAACATCCCGTTAAGATTATTATACAAGATTAACGAAAAATGTACAACAAATGTCTGATTTTTAACAATTTCTTTTCGCACATTGTACAACAAAAGTGCCGTGCTGCCCCCCACGTTTTTTCAGAACCACTGTTGGGCTTCCAGCGTTTTGAGTAAAATGACAATTTTCGCCCGTATTTGATACAAAATTTTATCCGTTTTGCGCCTTGCGAAGGGCGGGGATGTGCTTCTATAATAGGAGCAACTGTGACGGAGGAGGGAACGACTATGGTGGGGAAATGTTTTGCGCAGGAAGCCACGGGTTATTTCCTTTTTTGTCTCTTTATTTGCCGGTGAACGTTCACCGGTATTTTTTTGCCCGCTTTTCCCTCCCACAGAGACGGAAGGCTCAGCAACATGTTTTTCCGGGAATACTATGGACACGAAAGAGAGGAAGAGAGATATGAACGAAAACCAAAACGGCGCAATTTTTGATGCCCGGCAGCTGGGGATCCCCAAAATGCTGCTGCTGGGTCTGCAGCACATGTTTGCCATGTTCGGCGCCACCGTGCTGGTGCCCATTCTGGTTCAGGGCTATGGCCTGCCCCTGAGTATCCAGACCACCCTGTTTTTCGCCGGCATCGGCACTCTGTTTTTCCACGTCTGCACCAGGATGAAGGTTCCCGCCTTCCTGGGCTCCTCCTTCGCCTATCTGGGCGGCTTCGCCGCCGTGGCCGCTCTGAACAGCGGCAAGTACGCCGGCATGGACGCCGCCGAGAAGCTGCAGTACGCGGTGGGCGGCATCGTGGTGGCCGGCCTCCTCTATGTGGTGCTGGCCGCCATCATCAAGTTCGTAGGCGTCAAGAAAGTCATGCGTTTCCTGCCCCCCGTTGTTACAGGCCCCATTATCATCCTCATCGGCCTGAACCTGGCCCCCTCTGCCGTTGCCAACGCATCCTCCTGCTGGTGGCTGGCTATCTTGTCCATCGCCGTTATTGTGGCTGCCAACATCTGGGGCAAGGGTATGATTAAAATTATCCCCATTCTTCTGGGCGTGGTGGTTCCCTACATCGTGGCGGTGATTGCCAACCTCTGCGGCGCCACTGTCATGAACGCCGCCGGCGAGGCAGTCCCCCTCATGAGTTTTGAGGCGGCAAAGGCCGCCGACATCCTGGGCTTCCAGCCCTTCATCACCGACTTCGGCGGCTCGATCGCCAAGTTTGACGTGACCTCCATCCTGGTCATGGCTCCCATCGCCATCGCCGCCATGATGGAGCACATCGGCGATATGTCCGCCATCTCCGCCACCGTGGGCCAAAACTTCATTCAGGACCCCGGCCTGCACCGCACCCTCATCGGGGACGGCATCGCCACCTCCCTGGCCGGCCTGTTCGGCGGCCCGGCCAACACCACTTACGGTGAGAACACCGGCGTGCTCGCCGTCACCCGCATCTACTCCCCCTTCGTCGTGCGCTGCGGCGCGGTGTGGATGGCGCTCTTCGCCTTCGTGCCCAAGTTTGAGGCGCTCTGCCGTTCGATCCCCAATCCGGTCATCGGCGGCGTGGGCATCCTGCTCTACGGCATGGTCACGAGCGTCGGCGTGCGCACTGTCGTGGAAAACCGCGTCGACTTCTCCAAGCCCAAGAACCTGATCGTCGCCAGCGCCATCCTCATCCTCGCGGTCGGCGGCGCGACCTTCACCTTCCCGGGCGGCATCAGCCTCGGCGGCATGGCCATCGCGGCCATCGCGGGCATCATCCTCAACCTCGTGCTCCCCAACAAGAGCGCGGAGGAGCGTGCCGAGGAAGCCAAGGCGAAGGAAGCCGCGAAAGCGGAATAACCCGACCGACCCCTTTCCTGAAATAGAATGCGGCCCCGCCGGCGTCTGCCGGCGGGGCCGCATTGCTGTTACGGGATATTCAGGCCCGGGGGGCCTTTTTCAGCTTGAGGATGCCCCTGGGGCAGCGCTGGACGCACAGCCCGCAGCCGGTGCAGCGGGCGGGGTCGGTAACGATGCCGTCCGCCTCGCGGCGCACGCCCCCGTAGAGGCAGCCGCCGGCGCAGAGAGAGCAGTCCTCCCGCGCGCAGGGGGAGAGCAGCTCGCTCACAAGCGGCTGCTCGGGGATCTCCTCGAAGGGGATGAGGGAGCCGAGCGCGGCGCCCCGCAGACGTTCGATGCTGCCGCCGTGCCCGTCGGCCCACGCCGCGAGCCCCTGGACGATTTCGGCGATGCGGCCGTAGCCGTGCAGCATGA
>USMP01000017.1 GCA_900555795.1 uncultured Eubacteriales bacterium | reverse complement strand
GAGGGGCCCACAATGGCGATGAACTCCCCCGCCGACACGTCCAGATCGATGCCGTGGAGAATTTCCAGTTCATTGGGCGCGCCGATGTAGAAGCGCTTGTAGATTCCCCGCATGCGGATGATGGGCGCCTCCATGCTACATGCCCCCCATCAGGGCGGCCATGGGCTTCCCCTGGGCGGCGCCGATGGTGACGGGCCGGCCCACCAGGGAGAGGTACTGCTCCGGCTCGCTGACGATGGTCATGCCCTCCTCCAGGCCGGGGCCCTCCACGGCGATGTTCAGATCCGTCTCCAGGCCGGTGGTAACGGGAAAGACGGTGAGTACCAGCTTTCCCTCCGCCTGCTCCACCGCCGCCAGCACACAGGTCTGTCCCTGGGCGTCGGTGTACACCGCGTCATAGGGGACGGAGAGGACCTGCTCCGCCTGCTCCACAATCAGATTCAGCCGCACGCTCAGGCCGATGCGGAGCCTGGTGTCCTCTGAGCGCACGGCCACATCGGCGGCAAAGGAGATGTCGCCGCTGGTGTCGGTGACGCCGGAGGCGGTTTTGTTGGCGGTGGGGGCGATATAGGTAATCTCCCCGTCGTATGTATCGCTGCCGGTGGCGTCGGACTGGATGGCGGCGGCGGTACCCACACCCACGGCGGTAATGTCGTAGTCCTTGATGGTGGTGGAGACGACAAAGTGCTCCGTGTCCTCAATAACAAAGAGAAGGCCGGAGCCGGAGGACCCCACCTTGGCGTACACGGCGGTGACAGTGCCGGCGGTGGGGGCGGTGATCTCCGTACTCTCCAGATCCGCCCGCAGCTGGCGCAGGCTCACCTCGCTGACGGCCTTGTTCGCCCCGGCGTAGGCGCTGTTCAGGCTGTTTTGGTAGCTTTGCAGCTGACTCTGGGCCGAGACCCGGGCTGCCTCCAGGGAGGATTGGGCGGCCTGATAGGCCTGGAAGGCGGTCTCCACATTTTTGGCGTAGTCCGCCAAGGTGTTGTCCACCGTGGTCAGGGTGGCGTTGTACTGCAGGAGGGCCGTGTCATAGGCCTCCCCGGCGTCCTCCTGGCTCCGCCGGGTGGTGTCCACCTGGGCTTCACAGGTGTCGTAGGCCTGCTCCGCCTGGCGCAGGGCGGACTGGCACTGGGCCAGCTGGCTTTGGGCGGTGGTGAGGGCGGAGGTAAGCTGGGAGACCTGCAGCTGCAGGGACAGAAGTTCCACGTTGGTGGTGCTGATCCGATTTTGGGTATCCGTCAGCTGCTGCTGGAGGACCGCCCGCTCCGCCTCGTCCTGAGAGGAGGACAGCTGCTGCTGGAGGGCCGCCTCCTGGTCCTGGAGGGTGGAGAACTGCTCCTGCTTGTCTGTCAGTTCCGTCTGGGCGCGTTCAGCGGCGGAGCGGGCGTCGTCCAGGGCGTCCTCCGCGTCGTCCAGAGCGTCCGCGGCGTCGTCCCAGGCGCTATCGGCGCTGTCCAGCGCCTCCAGGGCAGCGTCGTAGGCCTGGTCGGCAGCCTCCACCGCGTTGCGGGCGGTGCGCAGGGCGGTCTCCTGGCCCAGCAGGGTGGGATTCTCCCCCGCGTTCAGGCCATCCTGATAGCGCTGGTAGGTATCCTGCGCGGTGAGATAGGCGTTGTAGGCGTTGGTTACGGCGTTCTCCGCGCTGATGATGCTGGTGTTCAGCCCATTTTCCAGGGCGTACTTAAACTGCTCATAGCTGTCCCTGGCGGCGGTGATGGAGGCAGCGGAGGCGCCGCTGGAGGCGCTGAGGCTGGCCTGCTGGCTCTCAATCTGGTCCTGAATATTCTGGTCATCCAGCTTGCAGAGCAGCTGCCCGGCCTCCACGTAGTCGCCCTCCTCCACATAGACCTCCTGGACGGTGTAGGCCATGGTGGAGTAGACGGTCATGCTCTGGGCACTCTCCACGGTCCCGGTGGCGCTGATGGTGTCCCGCAGGTCGGAGCGGACCAGGGTGGCGGTGTCTGTACGGGCGAGAACGGCATCGCCGGTGGACCGGCTCAGCCGGCCCAGCAGGGAGGCGGCCCCCAGCACCAGCACGGCGGCCAGCAGCACATAGGGCCATTTTTTCCGCCGGCGGCTGGAAAGGGCCTGGGCGGCCTCCTCTGTGCCTGGTTCCCGCGGCTTTGCAAAAAGCGGCATGATAGAACTCTCCTTTCCGTGTGAGGGAACATGCAGTACGCAGTTGCTTCGTGTACGAAGCATAGAATCGAATAGTACTACTATACCAGCGGCGGTAAAAAAAGTATAGCCAATTTTTTGCGATAATTTAAACTTTCCGTAAATAAGCGGAGGGGGCGCTGTGCCGGCCCGGCCCGCTCCCTGCGCGGCGGGCTGTCCCACTTTTTGCATAAAGAAAGCCTCCAACTGATTTTGGCATACAGAAAAGGCAGACACATGGTGGTTTTCCATGTGTCTGCCTTTGTTTGATTCTTTCACCCGGCGAGTGAATTTCTTAATCAATACGAACGTTGCAAGGCAGTCGGTGGACAGGAAACATCGGTCCCACCAATGGGGCGCGGCCACAGTCCCATGGGCTCATCCGGCACGAGGACAGCCTTGACCTCCGCCGCAGGAAGGTGGCGGTTTTTGACGGAATCGCGCCCAGCGGGGCTTTTTCAACAAGCTGTTCGACGATGTATTGCTGGAAGCTGCCCGCGGGGGTACTTTTTTGTCTACCGTTAGTATTTGTACTCTGCCAGGTTCTTTTCTACTAGGTATTTGGTTTTCCCCGAAAAGGGCTTGTTGTCGGAATAGACCTGATCCTTGAAGTACATGGTGCAGGGGTCATCTAGGGTAAAGGGTCGCCACTGGGGCATGGGGATGCCATCGGCGTCGTAGCCGTTGGGGTCGCCGGTCTTGGCAAAGTTGGCCCAGTAGTTGCACATCTTCCGGGCGATGTCGTAGTGGTGGCCGTCAAAGGGCCGCCAACACTTCATTAGGGTCTCAAACTCAAACCACAGATCGGAGGAGTGGAAGGCCCCTGCATTGTCCCCCGGAATGGTAGGGCCGAACACATAGTAGTAGTATTTCCGGCCGTGCTTGGCCATGACGGTGCCCGACATCTTGGCACAGATATCGAAAGCGCAGATGGCCGCCTCCTCTCTCAGGGCGGCGGGGTCATTCCCCGCGGCGGCCTTGCAGACCTCTACGTACTCCCGGGCGCTGGCCTCGTTGCCGAAGAGATCCCGGGCCCAACCCATCAGGTCGTCCCGGTCCGGTCTGACCACGAACTCGTTGTTGGTGTTGCCGTACATCATGGTGATGTCATTGATCTGATCGGCCAGCACATGGTCGTAGGACTGGCCCAGCACGTACCTATTGTCAATGACCGCCTGCATGAATAGGCCGCTCTCGATGTATTTGTCCTCAATAAACTGGGCATCCAGCTTCCGGGCCTCGGCCAGACCGGAACAACCCAACACCTCGCGGATAAACCGCTCGCCCATGGCCTCGGCCTCTTTCATATCCATAGCCATGGGCAAAAAGATGTCGGGCCGCACCATCTTCACGCCGCCCGCCGACTCGGCAATGGCCTTTTGGAACAGACCCTTAGCCTGGGGAGAGGTGCAGTGGTAGAGGGTGCTGCCGCCGCCGGCCGACTGGCCGAAGATGGTAATGTTTTCCGGGTCGCCGCCAAAGTTGGCAATGTTCCGCTTGACCCAGGCAATGCCCGCCTTCTGGTCTAACAGTCCGAAGTTGGTGGGGGCCTCGGGGTTCTCGGCGGTGAGTTCTGGGTGAGCCAGGAAGCCGAACACGTTGAGCCGGTAGGCGATGCTCACCAGGATGACTCCTCGGCGGTTAAAGCTCTCGCCGTCGAACTCCATCTCATGGCAGTAGCCTTCTTGGAGGCCGCCGCCGAAGATCCACACCATGACGGGGAGTTTTTCTTCCACGGTTTTGGCGGAGGTCCAGATATTCAAGCAGAGGCTGCCCTCCTCGCTCATGGGGACCTGGGGATCCACATGCCACTCCTTGGAATAGAAGGCGTTGGGATCCCGGCCCGGCACCTTCTGCATGGTGATAGGGGCGAACTCAAAGCAATCCCGAATCCCCTCCCAACTTTTGGGGGGCTGGGGCGGGCGCCAGCGGTTCTCCCCGGAGGGGTCGGCGGCAAAGGGGATGCCCCGGAATACAGTGTTGCGGGCGTCAGCGCCGGGCAGGCCCCGGACCATGCCGCTTTCAGTCTTGGTGATCCTCAGCATCAGTTATCTCTCCTTTTTTATACCCCGGAATGCTCCGGGAAAATGGCCTTTACAGTTCCTAGCGGTTAATCTCGATGAGGAATGCGTCCTTCTCGCTCTGGAAACCCTCCTCCATCTGGATGGTGTCGAAGAACTGGATGGAGTGGGGATCCTCCCGGGTGTAGGCCCGCCACTGGGGCATGGGGGTGCCGTCAGCGTCCTTGCCATTGGGATCGCCGGTCTTGGCGAAGTTGGTCCAGTAGTTGCACATCTTCCGGGCCAGGTCATAGTGGTGACCGTCAAAGGGCCGCCAGCACTTCATCAGGGTCTCAAATTCGAACCACAAATCGGAGGAGTGAAAAGCCCCGGCATCGTCCCCGGGGATGGTAGGACCGAACACGTAGGAGTAGAGCTTGCGGCCCTGCCCAGCGCAAATCTCACACATGAGTTTGTTGCCCAGGTCCATCTGCCCTATGGCCACCGCCTTCTCCATGGGCAGACCGGAACGCCCGCAGATTTCCAGATACGTCTGGGCATAGGGCCCCATTTTTTCGCGTGCAAAGGCTTCCGGGGTCACATCGGGCGCCGGCGCCACCTGGAACTCGTCTGTGGTGTTCCCGATCATAAAGGGAATGCGGTGCAGTTCATCTGACAGTACATACTCATTCAGTGCCTTTTGAAGGTGACCACCTATATCAGCAACTATATTTTTCCCTCCATTTTGCGGGAGGTGGAGAATATCCTCTCCCAGAACGGCTGTGTGCCCCTTCTCTTCGCCACCCAGAACCAGGTGTCAATAGAGCGCAAGATCCTCCAGAACCTTCTGGGCACCCAGATCGAGGGCATTATCATCGAGGGTACCAAGACCGCCCTTCCTAACCCCAACCTGGACCTGCTGCGTACCCTGCTGGAGAAAAAGATCCCCTTGGTCTTTATCAACGGCAGTTACTCCCAGCTTCAGGATGTGGTCTCGGTTCTGGACGACAACGAGGGGGGCGGCCGGATGCTGGTGGAGTACCTGGCCGCCAAGGGCCACAAAAAGATCGCCGGCGTTTTCAAGGACGATGATATGCAGGGGCATGGCCGCTATCTGGGATACGCCAGCGCCCTGCAGCATTGCGGCCTGCCCCTGGACGACAGTCTGGTGCTCTGGTACAGCACCGATATCCGCAGCGTCCTTTTTTCGGACGAGGTGATTTTCCCCATCGTCCGCCGCTGGCAGGAGGAAAACTGCACCGCCATCATCTGCTACAACGACGACTTGGCCTGTCAGCTGATTCCCATTCTGGCCAAGTGCGGCCTTTCGGTTCCCGATGATATCAGCATTGTCAGCTTTGATAACAGCTATCTCTGCGAGATCGGCTCTCCCCCCATCACTTCCCTCTCCCACGGCGCGACCAATGTGGGCAGCGTGGCAGCCAAGAAACTCCTGGCTCTCATGCAGGGGCAGGAGGCCCACTCCGAACTTCTTCCTTGGGAGATCGTGGAGCGGGTCAGCGGCTGACCCCTCCGGAATACAAGGGAACAAGACTCGCCGGGAAGGACGACCTCCCGGCGAGCCCACTTTTGTCCCGGCGAGAGCCCGGGGCCTGCCGGGATCGAACAGTATCATAGTGATATTCCTGTTACACGATCTGACTGTTTTGCCGTACGGGGGGCGAAAGACAACCGATGTGAGAGGTCGGCTTCAAAGAGAAGAGTGGCTTATGAATACAAGAGACCTACAAATCATTTTGAAGATCGTGGACTACAAGCGTGTCACGAGGACTGCGGAGTACTTTCGGATGACTCAGCCCGCGGTGAGCAGTACCCTCAAGCGGATCGAGGATGAGCGCTGCTGCGGCACACACGGCATTGTGAGACGGTTGGCCCGTATACGCCGGATGCTGAAGCCGGAGAATGCCAGGTGAGGGGCGCTCCCTCCTCCACAGCCTTGACTTTTTTCGACACAGCCGGTACAATATAGGAAATTTCAAATGTTAGTTTAATTTTTATAGGTATTTCCTATATAGGGGGGACGCTATGGAGGATCTGTTCAGCCGCAAGGAGTTGATTTACGCCATCTATCGGGAGGGGAGCATCTCCCGGGCAGCCCAGAAGCTGTTTATTGCCCAGCCCTCCCTCAGCGTCATGGTGAAAAAGCTGGAGGAGCGGATGGGCCTGCCCCTATTTGACCGCACCAGCAAGCCCCTGCGCCTGACAGAGGCGGGAGAGGAGTATATCCGGTGCACGGAGCAGATCCACCATATTGAGAGCGCCTTTGCCAACTATGTCAGCGCGGTAAACGGGCTGCAGGCCGGCTCCCTGGGCATTGGCAGCAACCAGCTGCTGTCCTCCCTGGTGCTGCCCCGGTACATATCCTCCTTCATCCAGCGCTACCCCAAGATCCGCCTCACCCTGCTGGACGCCAACTCCACCACCCTGGTCAACCAGATTATGGCGGGGCAGCTGGATATCGTGATCGACAACCACGAACTGCCGGAGGAACTCTTTGAGCGGCAGCGCCTGCGCGGCGAGTGGCTGCTGCTGGCGGTGCCCGCCGCCTTTCCCCAGACGGAGGCGGTGCGCCGCTGCCAGCTGACGTACCGGGATGTGCTGGAGGGCCGGCACCGCAGTGACAGCCTGCCTCCTGTACCGCTGGAGGCGTTTCGGGAGGTGCCGTTTCTTCTGATGACCCGGGACAACGATACCCGTATGCACACCAACGCGATTTTTCAGGAGGTGGGGTTCTCGCCCCGTGTGCTGCTGGAGATCGACCGGCTGGTAACGCTGTACTCCTACATTGAGATGGGGACGGCGGCCTCCGTGGTCAGCGACACCCTGGTGAAACATGTCCAGGCCGGTGGGAGTGAAGGAATTTTGTTTTACAAGCTGCCGACGGAGCACGCCCGGCGGGATATTTTTGTCTCCTATAAGCGCAACAAGTACTACTCCAAGGCGATGGAGATGTTTATTGAGAGCCTGCATGAACTGGAGTAGGGCAGCAGAGGAGGGACCGCGCCGGCGCGGTCCCTCCTCTGCTGCTGAAAAGTAACAATGGCGTCTGGGAAACTGCCCCACAGCCGGTGGAGTGGGGCAGTTTCCCAGTTCAAGCATTCCGCCCGAGGGCAAAAAAGGCGCGCTGCCGAAGCAGCACGCCTTTTCGCCGGGGGTCAATAAAGAAGAGAGGGAAGAGTAAGCAGATTATTCGTCCTTGCCGGATACGCCGGGCTCCGTCATGCCGTATACGTCCAGAATCTTCTGGATTTCCTCGGGGGAGAGCACCTTTTCTTCCTCCAGCAGGCTGCGGATGGGAGTCCGCCGGGCCAGGGCCTTTTTGGCCAGCTTGGCGGCCTTGGCATAGCCGATGTAGGGGCACAGCGCCGTGACAATGCCAACGCTGGCGTCCAGCAGTTCCTGGCAGCGCTCCTGGTTGGCGGTAATGCCGTCCACGCAGTTGACGGTGAAGGTCTTTACCGCGTTGTCCAGCACGGTAATCGACTGGAACAGGGCGTCAAAGACCACAGGCTCGAAGGCGTTCAGTTCGAACTGGCCCGCCTCCACCGCCATGGAGATGGTCACATCGTTGCCGGCAACCCGGAAAGCCGCCTGGTTGACCACCTCGGGGATGACGGGATTCACCTTGCCGGGCATGATGGAGGAGCCGTTCTGCCGGGCGGGCAGATTGATCTCCCCAAAGCCCGTGCGGGGGCCGGAGGACATGAGCCGCAGATCGTTGGCGATCTTGGAGAGGGCCAGGGCGCAGTCCTTCACCGCGCCGGACACGGCGGAAAAGCTGTCAATATTCTGGGTGCCGTCAATGAGGTCGTCCGCCTGGCGGAAGGGGAACCCGGTCATCTCCGCCAGAGTGCCGGCCACGCAGTGGAAGTAGGTCCGGTCGGCGTTGAGCCCGGTGCCGATGGCGGTGCCGCCCAGGTTCACGGCGTAGAGCTCGTCCTCCGTGGCCCGGATGCGGCGGGCGCCCCGGCTGACGGCGGCGGCGTATGCGCCGAACTCCTGGCCCAGACGGATGGGCACGGCGTCCTGCAGCTGGGTACGGCCCATTTTGATGATGGAGTCAAACTCCTTGGCCTTTTGCAGAAGGGAGGCGCTCAGCTTGTCCAGGCTCTTTTCCAGGGACTGGAGCAGGGTCAGGGCCGTCATTTTTCCGGCGGTGGGGATAACGTCGTTGGTGGACTGGCCGCAGTTGACGTGGTCGTTGGGGTGCACCAGGGTGTAGTCGCCCAGTTGGCCGCCCAGCCGGTGAATGGCGGCGTTGGCAATGACCTCGTTGGCGTTCATGTTCATGGACGTGCCGGCGCCGCCCTGAATGGGATCCACAATGAACTGATCCCGGTACTTTCCGGCCAGGATGTCGTCGCAGGCGCCCATGATGGCGTCGGCTACCCGGGCCTCCAGCGCGCCGGCCTCCTTATTGGCGCTGGCGCAGGCCTTCTTCAGCAGAGCAAGGCTGTCAATCATCTCCGGTCGCAGCAGCTGGCCGGTAATGAAGAAATTTTCCATAGCCCGCAGGGACTGGACTCCGTAATACGCTTCCGCCGGTACGGCCTTTTCTCCAATGGAGTCGCTCTCCAGCCGGGTGGCGGTGGGATTTACTGTCTGATTCATATCGTCATCTTCTCCTTCTATCGCGATTTCCTCAGGGTGACTTGAGTATAGCACCACCCCTATATATTAGCAAATACGTATATTCCTATAATGATTATATTTAATAAGCAATAATAAAAGGCAGAGCCTTAATAAAAGGCAGAGCCTTCCGCTTTGGGCGGGAGACTCTGCCGGAAATCGCTACCAGCGGCTGTTTTCGCCGTCGGTGAGGATGCCGTCCACATCGTGGACCCGGGCGTTGTCCAGCATCCGCTGGAAGCTGGTGGGGTTGGCGCCGTCGTTGCTGCCGGCTTTGTTCAGGCCGTTTTGAACGCCGTTGCCGGTACCGCCGTCCAGAGCACCGGACGGATTTTCCATGAGGTCGCCTCTATTGTTAGTGCCTCCATTGGTTACGCCCCCATTGTTGGTGCCGCCGTTGGTCATGCCCCCATTGTTGGTGCCGCCGTTGTTGGTGCCGCCGTTGGTGGTGCCCCCATTGGTAGTGCCGCCGTTGGTGGTGCCTCCATTGGTAGTGTCCCCGTTGGTGGTACCGTTGTTGTTGGTGCCGGTGTTGTTTTTGCCGCCCTGGGTGCCGCAGGCCACCAGAGACAGCAGCAGCGCCGCGGCCACTGTGAAAAGAGCCAATCGCTTCAAGGTTCACTCCTCCTTCCTCATATGCGCATGAATAGCGCTGGTGCTAGTATGCACGGAGAAGAGGATTTTAGCGCACGGGAATTTTGCATATTCCCCCAGGGTTTTCCAAAAAAACAGCCATGGGAATTTTCCCATGGCTGTTTTCGACACTTTGGCTGGGAGACGGCTTGCTCCCGGGCGCTTTAGCTGCGCCCTGTAATTTTGGCCCCGCACTTGGGACAGGTGATCTCAATTTTGCCCTTACCGGCGGGTACGCGGCAGATTGCTTTGCAGTTTTTGCAGGTAAAATATTTGTGCGCCTTGTCCTGACGGCGTTGAGCCGCGCCGGTGAAGCGGCTCTTCACCGGGCTCCACCAGTTCAAAAATCGGGCGTTTTCCCCCCGCCGCTTGTCCAAATTTTTGGAGAAAGTGCGCCACAGCACCACTACGGCCAGCGCCAGCATCAGGGCGTCGCACACCGTCACTCCCAGAGCCGCCTTCGTCCCGGCAAAAATAAGGCGCAGCAGCCACAGGATCAGATATACCACCAGAAGCGCCATGTTCAGCTGGTCCGAGCCGTTGCGGCCATACATGAACCGGATCAAAGCGTTTTGCAGCCTGCTGAAGAATTGTCGCATGGACAGGGCCCTCTTTCCGTGTTGTTTTGCTACCAGTATACTGGAAAATTATGAACAAATAAACCCCGGTGGACAAAAAAATTTCCTCCGACCAGCGAAAGGAGAGAGCGCCGCTCCCGGCAGAAGCAGCCGGAGGCGGGGCAGACCTCTGCGGATTCCGGTTGAAAAGGGGGAAAAAAGCGGGTATACTGGGGACCAGAGGGGGCCTCTGAAGCGGCCCCGGGAGAGGAGTGGACAGGGATGCGGGAACTTTTTGCCCAGCTTGGGCGGACGCTGGCGGCGGGGGAGAGCGCCGTGGTTGTGACGGTGACGGCCAGCAGCGGCTCTGTGCCCCGGGGGGCCGGAGCCAGGATGCTGGTGACGCGGGCGGGCCGGGTGCGGGGCACCATCGGCGGCGGCGCGGTGGAGCACCAGGCGGAACTGACAGCCCGGGAGGCGCTGGCGGAGGGCCGGTGCCGGCAGGAGAATTTCCAGCTGCGGCCCAATGAGGTCCGGGATCTGGGGATGATCTGCGGCGGGGACGTGACGGTGGATTTCCACGTCTTTCCCGCCTGTGACCCTGTGGCCCTGGCTGTGGTGGAGGAGGTTGAAAAGCGGTATCAGGCGGGGCGGCCCGCCTGGCTGATCCTCACTGCAGCCGGGGGGCGGGCGGCCATGTCCCTCTGGGGCGACGGCGTCTTCGCCGGCGCCCCGGTGCCGGAGGAGGTGCTGGCGGCGCTGGGCCGGAGGCCGGGGCGCCTGGACAGGGACGGCAGCCGGTACTACTGGGAACGGCTGGTGGCGCCGGAGACGGTATACATTTTCGGCGGCGGCCACGTGTCTCAGGCGCTGGTGCCGGTGCTGGCGGCGGTGGAGTTTCGGTGTGTGGTGCTGGAGGACCGGGAGCAGCTGACCATTTCCGGCGTGGAGGGACTGCCGTCTTCGGTTACATGGAATGCCTACCGCAACTACACGGCTGACACGGGCGGGGAACTTGTGCGGCTGACG
>USMP01000016.1 GCA_900555795.1 uncultured Eubacteriales bacterium | reverse complement strand
CCGGGTCCGCTCCGCCCTTCGCCGGGCCGGGGATGACAGCGTCCCCTCTCCGGTGTACACCCTGGGCTCCCTCCTGGTGGACCCCGGTCGCCATCTGGTGCAGGTGAACGGGGAAAACATCGCCCTGACCCTGAAGGAATTTCAGGTGCTGTGCCTGCTGCTGGAGCACCGGGACACCGTATTTACCCGGGACCAGCTGCTCAACGCCATCTGGGGCTACGACTTTGACGGAGCCAGCCGCACCGTGGACGTACACATCCGCACCCTGCGCCAGAAGCTGGGGGAGGCGGGCGGGTGCATCCAAACCATCCGGGGCATCGGCTATAAGATCGGAGGCGCCCCATGACCATGACAAAAAAGATTTTTCACACCATCCTGGCAGTGGGCATGGCGGTGCTGGTGCTGAGTACGGCGCTCTTCTGCTCCGTGCTGATCCCCCACTTCACCACCCGGGTCTTTGATGAACTGGACGCGGAGGCCCGCCTGGCCATTCAGGGTGTCTCCCTGGGGGGCGAAGCCTATCTGTCCGGCCTGGACTCTCCCAACCGCATCACCTGGGTCGCTTCTGACGGCAGCGTGCTCTTCGACTCGGTGGTGGATTCCTCCACTATGGAAAACCATCTCTCCCGCCAGGAGATTCAGGAGGCCCTCTCCACCGGCTATGGCCAGTCCAGGCGCTACTCCAACACCCTGTCCACCCAAACCCTCTATGTGGCCCTCTCCCTCCCCGACGGCTCCGTGCTGCGGGTAGCCAGTGAGCAGAGTTCTGTCATGGCCCTGCTGCTGGGGCTGGTACCCTCCCTGATTCTGGTGTCCGCCCTGACGGCCTTTTTGGCCACAGCCCTGGCCTACCGCCTCTCCCGCAGCATCAGCCGGCCCATTCTGGCGCTGGATCTGGGCCATCCGGAGGACTGCGATACCTACGAGGAATTGACCCCTCTGCTGCGCCGGATCCATAGCCAGAATGAAACCATTCACGCGCAGATGGCCGCCCTGAAGCAGCAGCACGAGGAGTTTACCGCCATCACCGAGAATATGAGCGAGGGCTTCCTGCTGCTGGACAGCCGCACCAATCTCCTCTCCTGCAACACCAGTGCCCTTCGTCTGCTGGGGGCCAAAAGCGTCCAACAGGGGGAGAGCGTGCTCCACCTCAGCCGGGCAGAGGCCTTCCGCCAGGTGGTGGACGAATCCCTGGCCGGCCAACACAGCGAGGCCCTTCTGGAGCGGGAGGGCAAGTGCTACCAGCTGCTGGCCAACTGCGTGATGCACGAGGGCCAGGTCGCCGGAGCGGTCATCGCTATTCTGGACGTGACTGAGCGGGAACGCCGGGAGGTCCTGCGCCGGGAATTCACCGCCAACGTGTCCCATGAACTGAAAACCCCCCTGACCTCCATCTCCGGCTTCGCGGAACTGATGAAGGACGGCATGGTGCCGCCGGAGACGGTCCCGGAGTTTGCCGGGGATATCTACCGGGAGGCCCAGCGTCTGATTACCCTGGTAGAGGATATCATCCACCTCAGTCAGCTGGACGAGGATCTGGTGCCCATGGACAAAGAGGCCGTGGATCTGCACCAGCTGGCCGCGGACGTAGTCTCCCGCCTGGCCGCCGCCGCCGAAAAGGCCCAGGTCACACTCCATTTGGCGGGAGGGAGCGCCCCAGTGGATGGCGTGCGCCATGTGCTGGACGAGATGCTGTACAACCTGGCGGACAACGCCGTGAAATATAACCGGCCCGGCGGCTCCGTTACCGTCACCACCGAACTGGCCGACGGCCATCCCCGGCTGACTGTGAAGGATACCGGCATTGGTATTCCCGCCGCCGACCGCCAGCGGGTGTTCGAGCGGTTTTATCGGGTGGACAAGAGCCACTCCAAGGAGGTGGGCGGCACGGGACTGGGGCTCTCCATTGTCAAGCACGCCGCCGCCTACCACGGCGCCGCGGTGGAACTGGAGAGTGACGAGGGCGCCGGCACCACCATTACCGTCATCTTTCCCAAGCCGGATGCCAAGGCGCGCCCCTGACACCACCTGCGACAGCTAAAAGTAAGCAGAGCGAGGAACCAAAAGGTTCCTCGCTCTGCTTGCTTCTTCCGGCCATATGACACGGCGGCAGGACGCCGCCCCTTCTCAGGTCTCCAGGCAGGAGGCTGTCAAAAGCCGCAGCGCAATCTGCAGTCCGGCTCCCAGGGAGTCAATTTCCACATACTCCTGGCGGGTATGGGCCCCCCCGCCCCGGTAAAGGCCAAAGGTCGCCGCCGGGATTCCCAGAGACAGCGGAATATTGGCGTCGGTAGATCCACTCCGATAGGCCGGAAGCTGCCCGGTCACATCGGCAATCGCCCGGGTGCAGCGCTCCAGAAGCTGCCGCTGCGCCGACTCCTCCACCGTGCCGCCGCAGGGCCGCTCCCCCAGCAGCGTCGTCTGCACGCTGACCTCGGAGCCGTTTGCCTCATCCACCATATCCAGGAACTGTTTCCGCATCTGCTGCAGGCAGTCCCGGTTATCGGAGCGATACTCATAGGTCATCTCCACCTGCTGGGCAATGGTGTTGACGGACGTGCCTCCCTGTATCGTCCCCACGTTGTAGGTGGTTTTGCTCTCGTGGCGCTGCGGAAGCGGCTGCTGGTATAGCCGTCCAATCAGCCGCGCCATGTGGTGGATTGCGTTGGGTTTTCCAAATGCCCCGAAGGAGTGGCCGCCGCAGGTGGTTGCACACACATTCCATCGCTCGGAGCCCACGGCCCTCGACACAATGGATGACGACTGCCCATCAAAGGATACCACTTCCCGCACCCGCCCGGCATACTCTTGCATGATCTGCCGGACGCCCTTCAGGTTCCCCAGGCCCTCCTCGCAGCTGTTGAATACAATCAGCAGCGGCTCCCTGGGAACCAGCTTCCGGGAGAGAAAAAACTTCACACACAGCATCAGCGCCGCCACATTAGCCGTATCGTCGCCTGCGCCGGGAGCGTACAGCCTGCCCGCCTCCTCCCGCACGGGCAGCGGCTCCAGATCCGGGAACACCACATCCGTGTGGGCCATGTAGACCCGGATGTCCCGCCGGCCTTCACATGCCAGCGGCACGACCACATTCAGGGCCTCATCCACCCGGACATTCTGAGCGCCCTCCCGTGCCAGCCACTCCCGGATGAACTCCACCCGCTTATGCTCGCTGTGGGAGGGAGCCGGGATAGCGGCCAGGGTCCTGAGGAGGGCCAGCTGCTCCCCGGCATGCTCCTCACACCAAGCCAGAATCTCCTGCTTTGTCACATTCACACTGTACACCTCAAACATTTGAAATGGATTCCGCCTCCACCGTCAGAGCAAAGCTGTACCACTTTCGCTTCTCCGGCGTGATAACCAAGCAGTCCGGTGCAGCCCTGTGCACCTCCCGCTCCAGCGCCGCAAGCAGCGGAGCGTACTCACTCTCATCCTTCGTCAGATCCATGTGGTGGGGCACCAGCACCTTCACGCCGCCCGCCGCCACCATCCGGGCCAGTTCCTCCGGCCTCTGCCGGGTATACTGCAGCAGCGCCACATCCGGGCGCAGTTCCCGCATCATCTGCAGCTGGGCGGGCGTCACGTCATTCCCCCAGAACAGCACCCTCATGCCGGAGGGAGCGGTAATCAGATAGTTTCTGTACTCCATATGGCCGTAAAACGCGCACGCCTCCATCTCCGGCGTATTCACCAGCGGATTGCTTTTTGTCTTTTCGGTCAGGTCCTCCAGGGTTTTGCGCTGATCCGTGTGGCGGCCGAACAGGGCCCGGATCTTGGCGCCGCCAAAATCCAACTCCAGGTTGGATGTCATAGGATATATATCCTTCGGATTGCAGTTGAGCATCCGCAGCATGCTCGGTGCCGTTAACTCACCGCACAGCAGGGGACATCCAAAACGGTCCATCAGATTTTTGATGTCGGTAATATGGTCCCAGTGGCCGTGGGACAGCAGCAGCACGTCCGCTTTTTCCACCACCTCCGGGCCAAAGGGCGCCCGTTTGGAGGCGGCGATACAGGGGTCAATTACAATAGAAAAGTCCCCTATCTGCACCTCAAAGCAGGCAATGGTCAGCCAGCGCAGGCGCAGCGCGGGCCGCATATGGACCGCGTGTTCAATTTTCATAGCATTCTCCTATCTCACCGCGTTTCTCACAACTCGGGGAAACGGTGACAAGCGACAAAATGACCGGCGGACACCTCCCGCAGCGGCGGCCCCTCCTGCAGGCACCTCTCACAGGCATAGAGGCATCGTTTGGCAAAGCGGCATTCCTTACCCGGATTAATGGGGGAACTGACCTCTCCCTTGAGCAGAATCCGCTCCTTCCTCGCCCCGCCCACCTTTGGGACTGGAATCGCCGACAGCAGGGCCTTGGTATAGGGGTGGGCCGGGGAGCGGAACAGGTCCTCGGCGGGTGCCTTCTCCACAGTCTGCCCCAAATACATGACCATAATCTCATCGGAGATATGGTTGACCACCGCCAGGTCGTGGGTGATGAAGATATAGGTCAGATTCAGTTCCTTTTGCAGATCCTTCAGCAGGTTCAGAATCTGGGCCTGGATGGACACATCCAGGGCGGAAACCGGCTCGTCGCAGACGATAAGCTTGGGCTCCACCGCTAGGGCCCTGGCAATCCCAATGCGCTGCCGGCGTCCGCCGTCCAGTTCGTGGGGATAGCTGTTGATCAGGCGCTCCGCCAGTCCCACTGTCTCCATTAGTTCCAGGACCCGGGCCTCCAGGGCTTCCCTGGTCTGATACTTCTCCCGCATACGCACCCCCTCGGCAATCGTCTGCATCACTGTATTGCGGGGGTTAAGCGAAGAAAAGGGGTCCTGAAAAATGATCTGCATGTCGCACCGGCGGCTGCGCATCTGCCGTTTCCCCAGGCTCAGCATGTCCTCCCCGTCAAACAGCACCTTCCCCTCGGTCGGCTCGATGAGGCGCAGGACGCACCGGCCGGTGGTAGACTTGCCGCATCCGGATTCGCCGACAATCCCCAGAGTCTTTCCCCGGTCCAGGGCAAAGGACACATCATCCACCGCGTGGAGTTGGCCCCGGTTGGTCTTAAAGTATTTCTTCAGATTTTGGACTTCCAAGATATGATCAGCCATCATAAGCCTCCTCGCAGCGGATTCGGAACGCCGGGTCCTGATAGGCAGAGCACATGACGGTATGGGTATCCGTAAAGTGCCGGTCCGTTTGGGGGGTATCGATACACTCCGGAAGCGCATAGGGGCAGCGGGGCGCAAAAGCGCAGCCCTTGGGCAGCCGCGTGGGATCGGGCATCAGGCCCGGAATGGGACGCAGCGCGGCGGCCCGGTTCTCAATATCCGGCAGGGAGTTGAACAGCCCCTCGGTATAGGGGTGCTTTGTGTGATTGAACACCTCATCCAGTGTCCCCCGCTCAATGATACGGCCCGCATACATCACCGCCACCTCATCGCATATCTCTGCCACAACGCCTAAATCATGGGTGATAAAAAGCATGGCGGTGTCCATTTTCTGCTTCAGGTTGTACATCATATCCAGCACCTGGGCCTGGATGGTCACATCCAGCGCCGTGGTGGGCTCATCCGCCAGCAAAAGCTTGGGACTGCAGGCCAAAGCGATGGCAATTACCGCCCGCTGTTTCATGCCGCCGGAAAACTGGTGGGGATACTCCTGGGCGCGTTCCCGGGGGATTCCAACCAGTTCCAGCATTTCCTCCGCCCGCTCCATGGCCGCTCTGTCGTCGCAGTCCTCATGAAGGCGCACACTCTCGGCAATCTGCTCTCCCACGGTGAACACCGGATTTAAGCTGGTCATGGGATCCTGAAAAATCATTGAGACGTCGTGGCCCCGGACCTTCTCCAGTTCGCCCTGGCTCATCTGCAGCACATCCCTGCCGCACACCCGGATGGACCCCGACTTGATGACGCCCGGCGGGTCTGGAATCAGGTTCAGCGCCGCCAGGGCCGTGCTGGTCTTTCCCGCCCCAGTCTCGCCCACCAGGCCCAGGATCTGCCCCTTCCGCAGCTGAATGGAAATATCGTTGACCGCCTCCACCGTCTCGTCCTCCAACACGTAATGGATCGTCAGGTGCTGCATATCCAGGACCAGCAAATCATCAGAAGGACGGATTTCTTCTTTCACTTCATGCATATCGATACCCTCCTATCGCTTTAGTTTCGGGTCCATGGCGTCCCGCAGTCCGTCGCCCACCAGGTTAAAGGCCAGCACGGTAATCATGATGGCCAGGCCAGGAAACAGCGTCAGATAGCTGTAGCCCCGGATAAAGTCCTTGCCGGCGGTAAGCAGAGCGCCCCACTCCGGTGCCGGGGGCTTGATGCCCAGTCCCAAGAAGCTGAGGCTGGAGGCGGACACAATGGCGCTGGCCACCCGCAGCGTGGTCTGCACAATAATGGGGGAGAGGCAGTTGGGAAGCACGTGGAAAAAGATGATGTACAGGTCCGACTTGCCCAAGGCCCGCGCCGCTTCCACGTATTCCTGGTTGCGCACCGTCAAAACAGCCGCTCGTGTCGTACGCACAAACCCGGGAATGGATGACACGCCTACCGCAATCATGAGATTAATCGTACTGCTGCCCAATACAGAGACCACCACCACCGCCATCAAAATAGCGGGGACGGCAGAAAAGATGTCCGTGACGCGCATAATAACCGTCTCTGTCAGTTTGCTGTAGTATCCGGCCAAAGCCCCCAGCGGGACCCCGATCGCAAGGGAGACAAATACCGCCACAAAGCCAATGGCCAGGGAGTAACGGGAGCCGCCAAAACAGATCCCGTCCCATTTCATCCGTTCCAAACCAGTGCCGAAAGCTGGGGTGCTGCAGCTTCTCAGAGACATTCTGGCCAATTACAAATTCCTGATCCACCCACAGGTCAATTGTCAACGCGATGGCAAACATCAGCAGCAAAACAGCCATACCGATGACTGCGCCCCTGTTCTTCCGAAAACGGTGCCAAATTTCTCCTACCGCGCTGCGTTTGCGGTATTTTTGGGATACAGATACCGGGGTTTTGACAGCATTCATGCTTGGGCACCTCCCTTGCCGGCCTGCACGGCGGCTCTCCTCCGGCCGCCGCCGGAACTGTACTGCGCCCGCAGACGCGGGTCCACAAAGGCGTACGCCAAATCAACCAGCAGCTGTACCACGCTGATCATAATCACCGACATGATGATGCAGCCCGTTACGGTCGTGGTATCGCGCTGCTTCACCGCCTCGATGGTCAGCCGGCCAACCCCCGGCCAGGAAAACACGTTCTCCGTCACCACAGATCCGCCCAAGGTGCGCCCCATCTGGGTTCCAATCACCGTGATAATGGGAATCAGCGCGTTTTTCAGCGCATGCTTCTTGATAACCATCTTCTCTGGTACACCCTTGGCCCGGGCTGTGCGCAGATAGTCGGAGCGGATCACATCCAGCATGGAGGACCGTGTTGTCCGGGTGAGCGTAGCCATCAGGCCCGTTCCCACGGTAATCGCCGGCAAAATCAGGCTCAGTATGCCCTGCTTATCACCGCTGGAGGGCAGCCAGCCCAAATTGAGAGAAAAAACGACAACCAGCATAAGTCCCAGCCAGAAATTGGGCATCGACAGCCCCAGCAGCGCGGCAACCATGCTGACATTGTCCGTCAGCGACCCATGCTTGGTAGCCGCCTTAATCCCCAGCGGAATAGACAGGAGGATGGATACCAGCACAGATGCCGCCGCCAGCTTCAGCGTGGAGGGAAGCCGCTGCATATAGAGATCCCATACCTCCGCCTTATAGATATACGAGGTGCCCAGGTCGCCGTGCAGCAGATCCAGCATATACATCCCGTAGCGGTAGAATACAGAGCGGTCATAGCCCAGTTCGTGCTCCAATTCAGCCAACTGCTCCGGGGTATAGTCGCTGGCAATCATGTCCAGCACATTGCCTGGGGCAAGGTCCAGCAAAACGAAAACCAGCAGGGATACGCCGATAATGACCGGGATCAGCATAAGCACCCGCCTAATGATGTATCTGCTCATAGGCCCTCCTGTGTGGCTCTTTCAAAATATGCTGTTTGGATTCATGGACTTGTGTAGTCCCTGGGGCGCGGCAGCCTGCCTGCCCGCGCCCCAGGAAGTACCCCGGCGCAGCGGGCTACGCCTCGGGCATACAGATATAGGAGTAATCGTGGTCTCTGCTGTAGGACAGACGCATGCCGGACAGGCCGTTGGCATAGGCCACGCTGTCGCTGGTATAATACAGGGGGATGTAGAAGCAGTTGTCGTGAATCAGCTGCTGAAGTTCCTTGTAGTAGCCGGCCCGCTCCGTCTCATCCGTAGTGGAGCAGCCCAGGCTCAGCAGTTCGGTGACGCGCTCGTTATTCAGCACCGCCTTGTTGGTGTTAGAGCCCACAGAGAGCAGACGGGCCATATCGCTGTCCCAGTCGTTCATGTTGATGCTGTACAGCATTGCCTCATGGGTGGCGCTGGCGTACTTGCTGTTTGCGGAGGCGCCGGCGGAGTCCACCTCGTCAATAATGATCGTAATGCCCACCTGCCGGCACTGCTCCTGAATAACCTCCGCCATAATTTTGTAGTCGGAACTGCCGGTATTGACCATCAGATGCAAAGTCGTGTCGCCGCCCAGTTCAGCCACAAGTTCCTTGGCCTTCTCCGGGTTGTAGGACAGATCCAAATCAAACTGGTCGCTGTAGTATTTCATGTGCCAGCCCCAGAAGGTGGTGGCGGCAAAGGCCCCCTCGTCGCCGGTGGCGGCAAAGAGTTCATCCCGGTTGATGGCATAGGCGATGGCCTGGCGCAGGGTCAGATTGTCAGCGGCGGGACCTTTGGTGTTATTGAACGCGAAGTAGTACATCTGCGCGGTGTTGTACTCATAGACCGTAATATTCTGATCCCCCTTGGCCGCCATCATCTCAGTGGGAGAAATGCTGGTCATGATATCCACCTCGCCGTTTTCCAGAGCGATCAGGCGGGCGGAGGAATTGCCGATGAGCCGCAGGGTAATCGTCTTTGTCTTGGGCAGTTCGCCCCAATAGGCCTCGTTCCGGATCAGTTCGATGGTGTCGCCGGCAACGTAGTTTTCCATGTCGATGGCCCAGGGGCCGGTGCCGTAGACCCCGCCCAGGTCCGGATCGGCCTCCACCGCCTTCTTATTCACAATGGCGGAGGAGTTGTGGGACAGCACATACATAAAGTCCACGTTCGGCTGGTTCAGGCAGATGTCCAGGGTGCGTTCGTCGATGACCTCACAGTGGTCATAGGTGTTGGACACCAGAGAACTGGTGGAGCGGCCCAGAGAAAACGCCACATCCTCGGCGGTCAGGGGCTCACCGTTGTGGAACACAACATCAGGGCGCAGAACGATATGGATTTTTGTATAGGTGTCATCGGCCCACGCCCAGGATTCCGCCAGTTCCCCGTGAAATTCCTTGGTGCTGTTGTCATAGAACAGCACCGTGTTATACACCATGTTAAAAAGATAGTAGTGCTGCACATTGGAGATCTGTCCCGGGTCAAGAGTGGTGATTTGGGAGGCCAGGGCAATGTTCACATGCTCCCGGTACGCCTCGGCCTCCTCGCCGCCCTCCACCACGGAACTCTGCAGTTCGGGGGACTTTGTTGTATCCTCCCCGGCAGTATGATTGCTTTGATTGGGTGTCGCCGTCTTGCCGCACGCGGCCAGGGAAAGGACCATGATCGCCGCAAGAACCAATGCTGAAATCTTTTTCATGAATGAACCTCCTTTTTGTTCCCAGTTGATACAGGTAGCCAATATTTTATAACCGCCGCCCCCAGCGGCAGATTATAACAGGGTTGGGCTTTTTCGCTGTGCCTCGTTGACCTTTCAAGAAAAACTGCTATAATGGACGCAAGAAGTGAGGTATGCCTATGAATTTGCTGAATATTAAAACATTTTTGTATGTTGTACGCTATCAAAGCTTTTCCGGGGCGGCCCAGGCCATGTATACCTCCCAGCCTGCCATCAGCTCACGCCTGAGCCAGCTGGAGGAGGAGTTGGGCTTTCAGCTGGTGAAGCGCAAAAAAGGCTACCGCACCATCGAACTGACCGCAAAGGGACAGGCGTTTATTTCCCTTGCCGAGCACTGGCTGGAACTGGACCGGCGGACCATTCAATTCTGCCGGGAAGGCAATCGGGAACCACTGACCCTGGTCGCCCCCGGAAGCCTGCAGGAACACGTCATCCCGCAGATCATGTATAAGCTGCTGGACCTGCCGGAGCCGCCGCGGCTGCAGCTGCGCACCGCGTCGTCCAAGGCGGTCTACTCCATGGTGTCCAGCCGCGAGGCGGAGGTGGGCCTCGCCCTGCGGCTGGTGCAACAGGACGGAACCGTGGCAATTCCCTTGTTTGATGCGGAAACCATGCTTCTCTGCCCGGCCGACACACCGCTGCCGGATGAAAAAATCCACCCGGATCAGCTGGATCCCCGCTACGAGGTGAGCATCACCTCCTGGACAGGGGACGTACGGCGCTGGCACGACCAGCATTGGGACCCCTACGCGATCCCCTATGTACAGGTTGACAACAACCACATGACCCACAACTACATGAGGCATCCCAACTGCTGGGCTATCTGCCCCGCTGAGATCGCCATCTCCCTGCTGGCACGGGATAACCACTCCCTCACCATCCGCCAGCTGGATGCCACACCGCCCAAACATATCTGTTATCTGGTGGTAGCACGCTCCCAGCTGAAAAACAAGCCGGAGTCCATTCAGCAGCTGCACCGCGCCATTCTGGAATACGCCGACGGTTCCCCCTGGCTGCGGAGTATTCGCAGCCAGCAGCGTACTACCTGAGCACCGCCCCCGGCCTACAGGTGCTCCAAAATATAGTCGATCATCCGCTCCACCCGCTCCAACGCAACCGCATTGAGCCGGACCCCCTCTTCCAGAGAGGCCAGGCGGGCATCCCCCAGCGCCCCGTTGACGGAGGCATCCCGCTCCCACTGCCATGCGCATCCGCCGTAGCGGAAGGGCGCGTTTTTCCCACGGATGATGAAGTTTTCCACCACCTGGCCCTTCTCCCGGTGCTCCCGCACCACCTCCGGGCACAGGGCCATGGCCTGGGAGGTCTCACTCTCGCTGGCGTGCCCCCGCTTATCGGACCACCCCATATCTGCCGTCACCGCATCGTCAAAGACGCCAAAGCCCATATTGGTGTAAAACGCCGCGATG
>USMP01000015.1 GCA_900555795.1 uncultured Eubacteriales bacterium | reverse complement strand
TCCACCTGCCCCGCCGGATCATCGTGCTTTTTTTTCCAAAGCGAAAGCTTCATGAGGTCCGGTCCGCCGGCGGTTACACCGCCAGCAACTCCTTTTCCTTCTTCTCCAGCAGACTGTCGATCTCCTTGCACATGTCGTCGGTCATCTTCTGAATATCCTTTTCCGCGATCTTCATATCATCCTCGGTAATCTCGCCGTTCTTCTTCTGGGTCTTAAACGCCTCCACCGCGTCCCGGCGGATATTCCGGATGGCCACCTTGCCGCCCTCAGCGTACTTGGCAATCTGCTTAACCAGTTCCTTGCGCCGCTCCTCTGTCAGCTGGGGAAAAGCCAGACGGATGATCTTGCCGTCGTTCTGGGGGTTGATACCCAGATCAGACTCCTGAATGGCCTTGCAGATCATCTTCACGGCGCTGGCGTCCCAGGGCTGGATGGTCAGCGTCCGGGGGTCCGGGGAACCGATGGACGCAATCTGGTGGATGGGGGTGGGGGTGCCATAGTAGTCCACAGAGATCCGGTCCAGCACCGCTGGCCCGCCCCGCCCGGACAGCGGCGAAATCCGCCGCCACGGAGTCAATGGACTTGCGCATTTTCTCCTCATATACCCGATATTCGCTCTTCATATCATGCTTCCTCCTTCACAATTGTTCCGATCTTCTCCCCCTTGAGGACCCGGATAATATTGTAGGGGTCCTTCAAGGCAAAGAGCAGCACGGGAATGTGGTTATCCATAGAGAGACTGGTGGCGGTGGAGTCCATCACGGCCAGATGCTGGGCCAGCACGTCGTCGTAGGTGATGGAGTCGTACTTCACCGCGCTGGGGTCCTTGTTGGGGTCCGCGCTGTACACGCCGTCCACGTTTTTCGCCAGCAGAATGACGTCCGCCCCAATCTCCGCGGCTCGGAGCACCGCAGCGGTGTCCGTAGAGAAAAAGGGGTTGCCGGTGCCGCAGCCGAAGATGACCACGCGTCCCTTCTCCAGATGCCGGATAGCCCGGGAGCGGATGTAGGGTTCCGCCATGGCCCGCATCTCCACAGCGGTCTGCACCCGGACAGGCACCCCCTTCTGCTCCAGCACATCCGCCAGCGCCAGGCAGTTCATCACCGTTGCCATCATGCCCATGTGGTCGGCCCGGGTGCGCTCCATTCTGCCGCCCCCGTCCTTCACACCCCGCCAGAAGTTGCCGCCGCCCACCACGACGCCTACCTGGACACCCATGGCCACGGCTTCCTGAATGGCATCGCAGACCTGGCCGATGACGGTAAAGTCCAGGCCAAAGTGCTTCTCCCCCGCCAGGGCCTCTCCGCTGATTTTCAGCAGAATCCGCTTATATCTTGGTTCCTCCATAGGGACCTCCTCTATCATAATTGCCCGCCGCCGGCCAGTGCGGGAGGCGGACCTTGCTATCGTTTCTTATTCTAATATATTTTCCCTGTTTTGAAAAGTATAAAATTGCAAATTTTTTATGGACAGGGCGAAATCCGGCGCCAGCTGCCGCCCCCTTGCGGGATGGGGCCGGACTATGGTAGAATGCAGGAGAGAAATTCTCAGCAAAGGAGCAACAGATATGGTTACGATCCATCAGGAACAATGCATCCGCTGCGGGCTCTGCGCCGAAAACTGCGCCGTGGGCGCCCTGGGCCCGGGGGAGGACGGCAGCATCCGCTGCCGGGAGCTGCTGTGCTTCCGCTGCGGGCAGTGTGTGGCAATCTGCCCCACCGGCGCGGTCTCCATGCCGGAATTGGAGCCGCCCCTCCCCTATGAGAGCGCCCGGTTTGACCTTGACCCCCAGGTGCTGCTGAACACCATGCGCTTTCGCCGCAGCATCCGCCGCTTTACCGGGGAGAAGCTGATCCGGGAGGAACTGGAGCAGCTTCTGGAGGCGGGCCGGTGCGCCCCCACCAGCAGCAACACCCAGAGTGTGGGGTTTTTTGTACTGGATCAGGAATTTGAGGCCATGCGCCCCGCCATCTGGGACAGCTTCGCCCAGGGGGCCAGGGAGGCGGGCCGCCGGGGCCTGGTGCGGCGCTATGAGCAGTACCTGGCCAACCCCGCCGGGCCGGATACCCTCTTTTACGGCGCCAGCCAGATGGTGGCCGTCACCGCTGAGCATGTGATCGACGGCTGCCTGGCCCTTGCCAATATGGAACTGCTGGCCCACGCCATGGGTCTGGGGGCCCTGTACTGCGGCTTCGCCGCCCGGGCCATCACCGCGGATAAGGCCCTGCGGGACTACTTCGGCGTTTCAGACAGGCGGCCTCTCTGCGGATGCCTGGTCCTGGGCCGCACAAATCTGCGCTTTTGCCGCACAGCACCCCGCAACCCCGCCAGGGTCCTGTGGCGATAGGGCGCATGAGAGAGTGGCTTTCTGCGAAAGCTATCCTGCAGGAACAGATTTTGCCCCTTTCACGTCCATCAAACAAATACATCCTCAGGAGGAACAAATATGAAACGACTACAGGCCGGCATCCTGGCCCTGCTGCTGTGTATCGCCCTGGCGCTGCCCGGCTGCGGCGGAACGCAGCTGCAGGAGACAATCCCCACCATGAACCTGGTGTCCGGCAGCCGGAAGGCTGTCATACCCAAGTTCGGCTACAGCTGGAACTACAAGGGGCAGGGCGAGGTGGCGGATCCCATCCACCCCCTGGACGCCGCCGCTTCACCTGACCTGCTGCCCACCGTGGGCGCCGCGGCGGGCACGGTACTGGACATGGAATTTTCTCTGCTGCCGGACAACGTTTCCGTTACCTATTGGCCGGTATCGGAGAACGAGCCGGACTATGAGGGCGGCCAACCCCTCACCGCCACCCTCACCGCCGGCCACTACGGCATCCAAACCCCGGAGAGCCCAGGGGACGTGGTGGTGCTGGTCAGCACCCAGTGGAGCAGCTATCAGGACGTGAGCGGCAGCGTAAGCTACGCCTTCCGTCTGACCCAAAAACGCGCCCAGTAACACAAAAGAGCAGATAAAAAAACCGCCCGGCCGCGCAGAACACGCATGGCCGGGCGGGACGCTTTATCTCATCACTTCCCGCCCCGGACCCCATGGCCGCAAAGCGGGGAGGCGGGGCCTATTCCGCCGGGGATTCTCCCATAGCCAGGGTCAGCAGGCGCACCAGTTCCTCCCGGCCCGCGCCCGTCTCCGCGGAAAAGGGCACCACCTGATCCTCCGCCGCCAGACCCAGTGTCTGGCGGATCAGGGCCAGGCTCGGCTCCACCTCCGCCCGCTTCAGCTTATCCAGCTTATTTGCCACCACGATAAGAGGGCAGCCGGTCCCATGAAACCAGGCGGCCATGGTCACATCGTCAGCTGTGGGCTTATGCCGGGCGTCCACAATCATTATGCCCCAGGTGATAAGGCCGGAGGCAAAGTAGTCCTCCATCAGCTTCCCCCACCTGTCACGCTCCGCCTTGGAGACCTTGGCGTAGCCATAGCCGGGCAGATCTACCAGATAGGCGCGGCCGTCCAGGCGGAAGTAGTTGATCTGGGTGGTCTTTCCGGGGGAGGCCCCCACCCGGGCAAAATTCTTCCGGTTCACCACGCGGTTGATTACTGAACTCTTCCCCACATTGGAGCGGCCGGCAAACGCCAGCTGAGGCAGGCCGTCCCGCAGGAAGGTCCGTGGCTCCACGGCGGAGAGGACAAACTCCACACGGTTAAAATTGACGGGCATGGCCTACCTCCTGTTTCGTTGCGCCGGGGCGATTTCCGCCCCGGCTATGTATGTTTATTGACGCAAGGATTTATCCTTTACGGGCACCTCTGTTGGGAGGAAAGCGGCAACCGCCTCCTCCTTTGCCGCCGCCGTCTCCGGGTAGGAGAGGGCTTCCGCCAGAACAACGTCCACCGTTTCCGCCGCCACAAAGCGGAGGGAGGCGCGGACCACGGGATCGATCTCCGCCAGATCCCTCTGGTTCTCCCTGGGGATGATGACCGTGCGGATGCCGTTGCGCTTGGCGGCCATGGTCTTTTCCTTCAGGCCGCCGATTGCCAGCACCCGGCCCCGCAGCGTTACCTCACCGGTCATGGCCACATCGCTGCGAACCTTCACCCCGGTAAGCGCGGACACCACCGCGGTGGTAATGGCCACGCCGGCGGAGGGGCCGTCCTTGGGCACCGCCCCCTCGGGGAAGTGGATGTGGATGTCCCGGTTCTTGTAGAACTCCGGGTCCACGCCCAGCTGGAGCGCCCGGCTGCGGATACAGCTGATGGCGGCATGGGCGGACTCCTTCATCACATCCCCCAGGTTGCCGGTGAGTTCCAGCTTGCCGGAACCCTCCATCACGTTCACTTCCACTTCCAGCAGTTCGCCGCCCACCTCGGTCCAGGCCAGGCCATTGACAACTCCCACCGGGTCCTTATCCAAAACCGGCGGCAGGTACCGCTGCACGCCCAAAAAGTCCTCCAAATTGTCGACTGTAACGGAAACAAGCTTTACATGCTTTTCCACTTGGCGCATGGCGGCCTTCCGGCACATGCGGCCAATTTCCCGCTCCAGAGAGCGGACGCCGGACTCCCGGGTATAGCCAGTGATGATGGAGCGCAGCGCCTCATTCCCCACCCGGAGGGTCCCCTTCCCCACGCCATTTTCTGCCATTTGCTTGGGCAGCAGGTAGCGCCGGGCAATCTGCAGCTTCTCCTCATCGGTATAGCTGGTCAATTCAATGATCTCCATCCGGTCCAGCAGAGGCCGGGGGATGGTGGAGGTGGTGTTGGCGGTAGTAATGAACAGGACCTTGCTCAGATCCAGGGGAATCTCCAGGAAGTGATCCCGGAACGCGCCGTTCTGCTCACTGTCCAGCACCTCCAGCATAGCGGAGGCGGGGTCGCCCCGGAAATCGTTGCCCATCTTGTCAATTTCGTCCAGCAGCAGCAGCGGGTTCATGCTGCCGCTCTGGGTAAGGGCTGTGACAATGCGGCCGGGCATAGCGCCGATATAGGTTTTGCGGTGGCCCCGGATATCCGCCTCATCCCGGACGCCGCCCAAACTCAACCGGGCCAGCTTCCGATTCAGCGCGGAGGCCACGGAAATTGCGATGGAGGTTTTGCCCACACCGGGGGGACCCACCAGGCATATAATCTTGCCCTTTGCTCCCGGATTCAGCTGGCGCACGGCCACAAACTCCAGGATGCGCTCCTTCACCTTCTCCAGCCCGAAGTGGTCCCGGTCCAGGATCTTCCGGGTGGCGGAGACGCTGGTGCGCTCCCTGGTCTCCTGGTTCCAGGGCACCTCCAGGCACACATCCAGATAGTTGCGGATGACCGAGGCCTCGGCGCTGGCATAGGGCTGCTTGGCCAGCCGGTCCACCTCCTTGAGCAGCTTCTGCTCCGCCTCCTCCGCCAGATGCAGATCGGTAATCCTCTGGCGGTAGTCGTTCAGTTCGCTGTCCTCGTCCTCCCCCAGTTCCCGCTGCAGCAGGCGGATCTGTTCCCTAATAATGTGATCCCGCTGGACCTCTCCCATCTGCTGGCGGATTTTCCCCTCCAGTTCCTGCTCATACCCCAGGATCTCGGCCTCCCGGGCCAGCAGTTCATTGACCTTCCGCAGCCGGGGAACGGGACGTTCCTCCTCCAGGATGGCCTGCTTATCCTGATGGCGCAGCACGATGTTCTGGGTGATATAGTCCGCCAGATGGCCCGGGTCCCGGTCATCCAGCACGGCGGCGGATACGTTCTCGCTGACCCGGGGGGCGGCGGCGGCGTACTCACTGAAATTGGTATAGGTCTGCCGCAGCAGCGCCTCCAGCTGGAAGTCGGTAATGCGGGCCTTCAATTCCCGCATGGGCTCCACATTTCCCTGGAGATAGGGCTCTGTCTGCCACAGGCGGCGGAGTTTGGCCCGGAAGCGGCCCTCCATCATTACCCGCACGGAACTTTCGCTGATGCGCAGAATCTGGCGGATCACCGACACGGTCCCTACCTGATAGAGATCCTCCTCGCCGGGCAGGGGCACATTCAACTCCCGCTGCGCCACCAGGAAAATTTTCTGGCCGCTCTCCATCGCCCGTTCCAGGGCGCGAATGGAAATTTCCCGCTCCACGTCGAAGCTAAGAACGCAGCCGGGAAATATGGTCAGGCCCCGCAGGGCCAGAATCGGCATGTTTAAGGCTGTGTTTTCCATAGATTGGTTCTCCTTTCTCCGGCCTGGGGCCGGAGGCTCCCGACGGCAGAGGCCGCCGGGGAACGATGGGAAAAAAGGGAGGCCGTTTCCCGCCCCCCCTTTTCTCGCTCATCAAATGATATGGACCCGCCCTGTATCAGGAGGCGGTGCCCGGCGCGGCAGGCCACTTGGCGGATTGTGGAGCACGGTCCCCGCCGCCCCGGACCAACTCCGGGCCGCACTCACCCCGGACGCACGCCGGCGTGATGACCACCTTCTCCACAGTGGGATCGGAGGGGATGTCAAACATAACATCTGTCAAAATCCCCTCCATCACCGCCCGGAGGCCCCGGGCGCCGATGTTGCGCTCAATGGCCTTCTCGGCCACTGCCTCCAGCGCGCCCCCGGCAAATTCCAACTCCACCTTATCATAGTCCAGCAGCTTTTTGTACTGCTTGACCAGGGCATTTTTTGGTTCCGTCAGGATCCGCACCAGATCCTCCCGCTTCAGGGAGTCCAGCGGGGCAATGACGGGCAAGCGGCCCACCAATTCGGGAATGATACCGAATTTCAGCAGGTCGTGAGGCTGGACCTCCTTGAGGATCGCCCCCAGATCCCGCTCCTTCTTGCTCTGGAGCTGGGAATCAAAGCCGATGCCCCGCTTATCCGTGCGCCGCTCAATGATCTTGTCGATGCCGTCAAAGGCGCCGCCGCAGATAAAGAGGATGTTGCGGGTGTCGATCTGGATAAACTCCTGGTGGGGATGCTTGCGGCCGCCCTGGGGGGGGACATTGGCCACCGTGCCCTCCACAATCTTCAGCAGTGCCTGCTGCACACCCTCGCCGGATACATCCCGGGTGATGGAGGTGTTCTCGCTCTTGCGGGCGATCTTGTCGATCTCATCCACATAGATGATCCCCCGCTCCGCCAACTCCACATCGTAGTCGGCCGCCTGGAGCAGGCGCAGCAGGATGTTCTCCACATCGTCGCCCACATAGCCCGCCTCCGTTAGAGTGGTGGCGTCGGCAATGGCAAAGGGCACCTGCAGAATCCGGGCCAGCGTCTGGGCAAAGAGGGTCTTCCCGCTGCCGGTGGGCCCGATCATAAGGATGTTGCTCTTCTGCAGTTCCACATCCTCGCCGCCGCCAAAATAGATCCGCTTATAGTGGTTGTATACGGACACGCTCAGCGCCACCTTAGCGCTCTCCTGTCCAATGACATACTGGTCCAGAACCTCCTTGATCTCCCGGGGGGTAGGCAGCTGGTCCGGTACCTCCGTGTCAAAGTGGTCGTTGGAACTGCCCAGTTCCTCCTCCAGCACGCTCATACACAGCTGGACACATTGGTCACAGATGCGGGCGCCGGGAGCCTGGATCATCCGCCGCACCTCCTCCTCCCGCTTTCCGCAGAAGGAGCAGCGCAGGGACTTTTTCGTCTCGTCACTCATGGGCAAATTCCCTTCTATACTTATCTGGAATAGATGACCTTGTCGATCAGGCCGTACTCCTTGGCCTCCTCGGCAGTCATAAAGTTGTCCCGCTCGCAGTCGGCGGTAATGGATTCAATGCTACGGCCCGTGTTGTCGGCCAGGATCTTGTTCAGCCGGCGCTTAATGGTCTCCATCCGCTTGATATGGATGGCCATGTCGGTGACTTGCCCCTGGGTGCCCGCGGAGGGCTGATGGATCATGATCTCAGCGTTCGGCAGAGCCAGGCGCTTGCCCTTCGTCCCGGATGACAGCAGGAATGCGCCCATGCTGGCGGCAAGCCCTACGCAGATGGTGGACACGTCGCACTTGACATACTGCATGGTGTCATAGATGGCCATACCGGCGGTGACAGAGCCGCCGGGGCTGTTGATATACATCTGGATGTCCTTATCCGGATCCTGGGCCTCCAGGAACAGCAGTTCCGCCACAATGATGCTGGCGGCGGCATCCGTCACCTCCTCGCCCAGGAAAATGATACGGTCGTTGAGCAGGCGGGAAAAAATGTCGTAGGACCGCTCGCCCCGGTTGGTCTGCTCCACAACATATGGAATTAAACTCATGGTATATACCTCCTGATGAATAAAGGACCCTCCCGCGCCGGCGCCCTGCGGGACCGCCGGCGCAAACAGCGCGCCACCACACTATGATAACCAGTTCCCGGCGCCTTTAGTACCGGAACTTGACCGCAGGTATTTACTCGGCAGGGGTCTCAGCGGGAACCTCAGCGGGCTTTTCCTCGCTCTCCTCCGCCTTCTTCACCTCCGGCTTGACGGGGACGGCGCTGTCCACCACCACGGCGATGGCCTTGCCCCGCAGAGCCTGCTCCCGGACCATGTCCGCCTCCATGTACTTCTTCAGGTTCTCCGCGTCCATGCCGTACTGGGCGGCCATACGGGTGTACTCAGCCTCCACGTCCTCATCCGTGACCTCCAGATTTTCAGCCTTGATGATGGCGCCTATGGCCAGATCCACCTTCACCTGACGCAGCGCGGGCTCCTTGGCCTGCTCCAGAAGATCGGCCTCACTGCCGCCCATGGCGGAGGCGTACTGCTCAAAGCTGAGCCCCTGGCCCTGCAGCTGGCGCTTGAAGTTATTTACAAACTGGCCGGCCTGCTCCTCCACCAGTTCGTCAGGGATATCGCAGGTAATGCCCTCGGCCACCTTCTCCAGCAGCAAATCCTCAAAGGCGCGCCTGGCGGCGTCCTCCCGCTCGGCGGTCATCTTGGCCTTGATATCCTTCTTCAGGTCCGCAAGGGTGTCAAACTCGCTGACATCCTTGGCAAATTCGTCGTCAATGGCAGGCAGTTCCTTGACCTTTACGGAGTTCACCTTTACATGGAACACCACCGCCGCGCCGGCCAGGCCCTCGTGGTAGTTCTCGGGGAAGGTGATGTCGATATCCTTCTCCTGACCCGCCTCCATGCCGATGACCTGATCCTCAAAGCCGGGGACAAAGCTGCCGGAGCCGATCTCCAGGTCGAAACTCTCGCCCTTGCCGCCCTCAAAAGCGACGCCATCCTTGAAGCCCTCAAAGTCGATGTTGGCGATGTCGCCCTTCTTGACCTTGCGCTCCACAGTGACCATACGGCTGTTGCGCTCAGCCATCTCCTTCAGGCGGGCGTTGACGTCGGCGGCAGCCACCTTGACCTCGGCCTTGGGAGCCTCCACACCCTTGTACTGGCCCAGAGTCACCTCAGGGTACACCGCCACCTCGGCGGTGAAGGTAAGGCCCTCCTTGCCGGCGCTATCCAGATTAAAGGCGGGATACCCCACCACATTCAGCTGCTGCTCCTCCACGGCCGCCATATAGGCCTCCGGCAGCGCGATATTCACGGCCTCCTCGTAAAAGACCTCCGCGCCGTACATCCGCTCAATCATCTTGCGGGGGGCCTTGCCGCGGCGGAAACCGGGCATGTTGATCTGATTGCGCTGCTTCTTGTAGGCCTTCTCGATAGCGGCCTCAAAATCGGCGGCGCTCACATCCACGGTCAGCTTGACCTTGCTCTTCTCTAATTTCTCGCAATTTTTCACACTCATTGTCATTTCCTCCGTTTACTGTCGGCCTTCACAGTCAGCCAGCACAGTATTGTATCACATCAAGTTGAAGATTTCCAGTCTTTTTTTCCCTATTCCAATATTTTTTTCGGAATAAATCCCAAATAATCGGCAGACACCAGAGCGTAGTCCACACCGGAGCGCTCCCCCTCCACCGCCCTTCTGTGGGTGGTGCCATGGAGGTGTCCGTAAAAGCAGCGCCGCACACCGTACTCCTCCAGCTTGGCGATGATCTCCGGGCAGCGGTAGCCGGTGTAGAGGGGGGGATAGTGGAGAAACGCCAGAATGGGCCGGTCTCCCGCCAGGCGCAGGGACGCCTCCAGCCGCCCCACCTCCCGGGCGCGCATTTTCTCATTGTGGCCGGACTGCTCCTCCTCGTAAAACCACCCCCGGGTGCCGCAGAGGGCGTAGTCCCCGTAAAAAAAACAGTTGTTATGGAGAATATCCAGGGTGGTCAGGCCGTTCTCCGCAAAAAAATTCTTCATCTTGGAGGCGGTGTTCCACCAGTAGTCGTGGTTGCCCTTGAGGAGAATCTTTTTCCCCGGCAGAGCGTTGATGAACCTGAAGTCCTCCAAACTCTGGGCAAAGTCGATGCCCCAGGAGGTGTCCCCGCAGAGGACCGTCACATCCTCCGGTCCCAGGCGGCCAAACGCCTCCTCCAGCCGCTGAACATGGCCCGCCCAGCCGGAGCCAAACACATCCATTGGCTTATTCACGCTAAAAGACAGGTGCAGATCGCCGATGGCATAGAGGGCCATTGCATTCCTCCTCACTCCGGCTGCAGCCGCCGGTTATCTATCGGGAGAGGCGGGCTGTGTACAGGCGCACCTCATCCATGCGGCAGCAGCGCTCCGCCAACTCCGCCCGCCGGGAGAGGGGCGCGTCAAAAACCAGTTCCTCCGGGCCGTAAATCTCCCCCAACGCCTTGGCGTCCAGAACCCCGGCGCAGGCGCGGCCGCTGACATAGCACCGCAGCCAGCACCGATCCGCCGCCAGCCGGAAGCCCTCAGACTGATAGAAGCGGTTGGCGGCCTCGTCCTCCTGGGTCCACACCTCACAGTAGGTGACGCCCCACTCCAGAAGTTCCTCCTTTGCCCGCCGCCACAGCTGCCGGGCCACGCCCAGCCGCCGGTATGCCGGCAGCACCGCCAGATGCCACAGGACAGCCCCCGGGCCGTCCCGGCAGGTGAGCTCCTCAGAGTCCGCTTCCACATCCAGCAGGCCCACAATCTCCCCCGCCACCTCCGCGACCAAGCAGATGGCGGGGCCGGCATAGCGCTCCTTTTCCCGCTTTATGTCGTTCCAATAGGAGCAGTCCAGGAAGGACAGGACCCGGCAGCGTACCCAGCCAGCCTCATCCTCCGTCCGGTAGGGGCGGATCTGAACGGGCTGTCTCACGAGAGAAACCTCTCCACCACACGCTCCATATCCTCCCGCTCCACCGACTGGTCAAACCGGGGGCGCTTACCTCGCAGCGCCGCCAGCCGCGGGGGGGGCGTCACGCCTGTGACCGTCTGAAGCTGGTCGATCCGGTCCACGCCGCCAGCCGCAGGCTCCTCCCCAATGGCCGCCAGCACGCTCTCACAGAACTTGTAGGGGCTGGCGG
>USMP01000014.1 GCA_900555795.1 uncultured Eubacteriales bacterium | reverse complement strand
CTATCTTCCGTATAAGCCGTTTTATAATACGGTCTTTATTTGCTTCACGGATTGCCACCACTTCTTCATCCAAACCGGTCGGCCAACGATGCATCTGACGCTTAACCAGGGAACGGTCCGGTTCGATGCTCTCGGGATGCTCCAATAACTTGAACTGATGATAAAGGTCAATAAACAGGTCGGGAGAAACTTCGTCTGCCAGCTTTCCCGTCAGTAATTGCCAGAAATAAGTGATTGTTTGCACAGACAACTCCTCACCCGTTGAAAGTTCATCAATAGGAGACCCGTCATATTCGATTAAAAGTAAAATACGCTTCGCCACGGCATTTCCCATATTACTGCCACCTCCGTTGATTTCAATCCGGGAAGAAACGAATGAGCGCAGAGCCTCCCTGAACAATTTTATGTTCTGGCTCTCTTCCGCCATTGTCACCAAATGAGGAAAGTCCCTGTTAAACACTTTTAGTAAATAAGAATTGTCGTACGTTAGTTCTTTTCTTTTAATCATAAACATCGCTGCTTTTTATATTGATTAGAGTAATATTACAATCATGCCACTCACATAGGGAGAGATTATATCCGGGGATATACACTTACACTTGTCCACAAATATAATATTTTTAATCGGAAAACGATGAATATCCACTTTTAAAACATTCTAATAAGAGAAATATTTAAAGCAAAATGATATTTATGTGGCTATTTTACTACATTTTGATTTCATTTTTAGCATTCCACAAGAAACCAGGTATTTTACACTTCATAGAAAGCTTGAAAAATATATGTTTTCACTTGCAATCTTCAAAAACTATTTATATCTTTGTGAAAAGTAATTTTAGAGGTTCAAGCCTCACATTTTAGGTAAAGGTATTGGTCATTATAAGTATTAAAAAAGTCTACTTGTGAAAGTAGACTTTTTTATTTTTCACATTCTTTCATAGATGTATATTACAAACAGGTTTATTATATCCTTCTAAAAAGTCTTATTACAAACTCATTAAATAAAACATGACTATTATATTTACAACAACTTATCGTCATCTTGTCTTAACCAACCTCTCACTTTGAAACATAAAGTAAGCAGAATTTGCAAAAAACTTTTCTATAGTAATTTTTTTCACTAATTTTGCAACAGTATTAATCATTAAAACAATAATACCTATGAACAAAGCAGAACTTATTGTAGAGTTGGCTGAAAAAGCCGGTTTAAAAAAACAAAAGGCTAAAAAGGTCTTGGAAGCTTACATGGAGATCGTAACAGAAAAAATGTCCCAGAACGAAGAAATATCTATCGTTGGTTTTGGCACATTATTACCTAGACCGCAAAACAGCCGTTTGGCTCGTAATCCTAAAACAGGTACTCCGGTACAGATCCCGGCAAGAACAACAGTAAAGTTCAAACCAGGTAAATTCCTGCTGGAGGCTATGAACGGTAGCAAATAAAACCAAACCACTCCATATGTAAAATGAACGTCCGGACTATACCAATAGCACGGACGTTGTTCTTTTCTCCCCCCTAGACAAAAACGGCTGATGTAACAGAATCGTAACATATATTTCATTCAACCGAAATACCAAATGCCTTCCTTTGCAGAAAATAATTAATTTTGTAAACAAAGGAATGAATTATTCATTTCAAATTAAATAAAAAAGACTATGGATATGCCCCGAATTCTTGTTGTGGATGACGAAGAGGACTTGTGCGAAATCCTCAAATTCAATCTTGAAATAGAAGGTTATGAAGTGGATACGGCTTTTAGTGCGGAAGAAGCATTAAAAAAGGACCTGTCTGTCTATCAATTGCTTTTGCTCGATGTTATGATGGGAGAAATCTCCGGATTCAAGATGGCGAGTATATTAAGGAAAGAAGAAAGCACGGCTGATATACCGATCATATTTCTGACAGCCAAAGATACTGAAAACGATATGCTGACAGGCTTTAACCTGGGAGCGGACGATTATATTTCAAAACCTTTTTCGATCCGCCAGGTTGTCGCACGTGTTAAGGCTGTATTACGGAGAACGACCGATAAAGAGAAAAACGAGACGAACGAACTTCTCGAATATGAAACATTGGCACTCGATCCCAAACGCATTAAAGCATCGGTAGACGGCAAGGAAGTCCCGCTGACCAAAAAAGAATTCGAGATTTTGAAATTGCTGCTGGAGAATAAAGGAAATGTTTTCTCACGTGAAGAGATCCTGTCCCGTATCTGGAAAGATGAAGTATATGTGCTGGATCGAACAATCGACGTAAACATTACCCGTCTGCGTAAAAAGATAGGCCCTTACGGAAAAAACATCGTTACCCGACTCGGCTTCGGTTATTGTTTTGAGTACTAATCCTGTTATTTAATCATGGTAAGAGTAGAAAAGATGAAAAACCGGATACCTTTCAGCCAGCGGTTATTCTGGTCAATTTTTGTGATGTTCCTTGGATTTACAGTTTGCTTCCTGTTGTTTCAATACCAACGGGAACGGGAATTTTCGCAGGAGAAGTTGAATAATGTATTGAGTAACTACAATTACCAATTATTTAGCCGTACCCAACAGGATACCGACATTAATAAGACGGTAAGGCAATTTATCGAAGATATTCCGCAAAAAGAATTGCGTGTCACCATTATCGATCCCAACGGAAAAGTCTTGTTCGATAATAGCGGGACAGAAGAATTCAACAACCATAACGATCGTAGCGAAGTGCGCAAAGCCCGTTTGTATAATGAAGGCTTTGCCATCCGCACCTCGGGATCGACGGGCAGACGGTATTTTTATTCGGCCAGCAATATAGGCAGTTATATCTACCGTTCGGCGCTCCCTTATGATCCTTATGTGCAAAGTGCCTTATCCACGGATAAGGACTTCATCTATTTTATGATACTGATGACATTGATCTTTTTCTTTGTCCTCTCCCGCTTTACATTCAGTATCGGACGGACCATATCCAAGCTACGGGACTTTGCCTTGAATATAGAAAAAGACCGGATACCGGAAAACGATTATATCTTCCCCAACGATGAACTGGGAGATATCTCAAAGAACATTGTCACACTGTATCACCGGCAACAGAAGGCCAAAGACGAGCTTTCCATGGAACGTGAAAAGCTGATAAAGCATTTCCAGTACGCCAAAGAAGGATTCGCCATGTTTACGGCCGAAGGGAAAGAGATATTGTCGAATATCCTGTTCATCCAGTTCTTAAATGTTATTTCCGACAATCAGATCCGTCAGGCTGAAGATGCCCAGGATATCCGGGAACTTGAACCCATTAAGGCTTTCCTGAATAAAAATATCCCTAACATGAACCGGAAACGGAAAGTGTTACGCGAATCTGTAACGATCGATAAAAACGGGAAAATATTTCTGATCGAATGTATCCTGTTCCTGGATAACAGCTACGAAATATCCATCAATGATATTTCACGCCAGGAAGAAGAGAGCCGGATGAAACGCCAGCTTACCCAGAATGTCGCCCACGAACTGAAAACACCCGTCAGCAGCATTCAGGGATATCTGGAAACGATTATCAGCAATCCGGAACTTACTCCCGACAAACGCCAGTTCTTCCTGGAACGTTGCTACTCACAGAGTACGCGCCTGACCGGATTATTACGTGACATCTCTGTACTGAACCGTTTGGACGAGGCGTCCGAAATGTTCGACTTGTCCGACATAAATATCCCGAAACTGATCGTCGAGATCCAGAAGGAATGTTCGAAAGAGATGGATGAAAAACAGATCACATCTGAAGTTATTCTGCCGGGCGATCCTACGATACATGGCAACTACTCCCTATTGTATTCCATTTTCCGTAACCTCTACGACAATGCGATCGCATATGCCGGAGAAGGAAGCCAAATAACCGTGAACTGTTATAAAGAAGATCCGAAATTTTATTATTTCAGTTTCGCTGATAACGGTGTGGGTATTTCGGAAGAACATATCAACCGCATCTTCGAACGGTTCTACCGGGTGGATAAGGCCCGGTCCCGCCAGTCCGGCGGGACCGGACTGGGGCTGTCCATCGCCCGGGAGATTGTCCTGCGCCACAACGGCTCCATCGCCCTGGCGGACCACGACGGCCCCGGCACCACCGTGCGCATCGTACTGCCCATCCGGCAGGCAGTGAACAAGGAGGCCCAGGATGAATAGGAAGAAGGCCGTGGGCCGCCTGCAAAATCTGGTGCTGATCCTGCTCACCGCCTCCGCCCTGTTCCTCCTCACCCGCACACCGCTGCTGGGCTACTCCTGGGGTGAGCGCTTCCAGTCCCTGCTCTCCGCCGGCGGCCAGAGCATCGGGCAGCCTCAGGAGGAGGACCTGGCGGACCTGCTCTCCTCCCTGCACCTGGTGGTGACAGGCGACCGGACCTACGGGCGCTTCGGCCAGCTGTACATGTCCACAGACGATCCCGGCTTTCAGCAGATCAGCCCCCTCTTTCGGGACGCGCTGGGTTCCGCCGATGTGGTGGGCGCCACGGCGGATCTGACACTGCGGGAGGCACTGGACTCCCCCTGCCTGTACGTGGATCTGACGGTGGAACTGCCCCTGGCGGTAGTGGCCGCCTGGCTGGGCACGGAGTCGGATCTGGACCGCCCCGTGCGGGCTATGGCCCTCACCACCGAGGACGCCGGCGCCGCCGCCCTCTATCTCATCAGCCAGGACGGCTCCATCTTCCGCTGCCGTACCGCCCTGCCCGTCTCCGCCGTAAGCGACCTGGCGGACGACTTCTCTCCCAACAGCGCCGCCTTCGCTTACGAGTCCAACTACGCCACCCTGGCGCCCTACACGGTGCTGGTGGCTTCTCTGACGGAGCCTGTGGATCTGCTGGCCCAGGTGCCCGCCGGCTACTCCACCTACTCCCTGCTCACCGCCCTGGACTTCAATGCCCACACCAACTCCCGCTACACCGAGAGCAGCGGGGCGGAGGTGGTGGTGGAATCCCCCCGCACCCTGCGCCTCACATCCGACGGCACCGTCGTCTACGCCGGGGACGAGAGTGTCACCGCGGCCCTCTACCAGGTGCCGGCTGCCGGTCAGACCCCCACCGTGCCGGAGGCTCTCAATGCCGCCCGGCGCCTGGCCGACGCCCTCTCGGAGGGTACCGGCGGCGACGGGCTGTACCTGACAGGCCTGGAACAGACGGAGGAGGGCTTTCTCATTACCTTCGGCTACCGCTGTGCCGGCTACCCCGTCTTTTTTTCTGACGGCGCCGGCGGTGCCGCCCTTTCCCTCACCATCACAGGACGAACCATCACCGCTTTCCGCTACCACTGCCGGGCCTATCTCCCCCAGGAGAGCGTCACCCCTCTGCTGCCCCCGGCCCAGGCCATCGCCGTGGCATCCATCTACCCGGAGGCCCAGCTGGCGGTGGGCTATGAGGACACGGGGAGCGGCACCATCAGCGCGCAGTGGCTGGCGGGCTGATTCCCTCATATTCTGGAAAGGAGGCACAGCGCCGTGGAAACCTATCGGCTGAAAAATATCGCCATCCTCATTCTGCTGCTGCTGAATCTGTGCCTGGCGCTGCTGCTGGGCTATCAGTACCTCCAGTTCCGCTGGAACCAGAGGGAGACGGTCAAGCAGCTTGAAAGCCTGTGCCTGGGTAGCCAGCTGTCCCTGGGAGAGGATGTGGAGCCGCTGCAGGAGGCCCTGCCCCCCGTGTCCCTGGTCCGCCGGGAGGAGACGGAGGCCGCCATTGCCGCCACCGTGCTGGGTGAGCCGGCCGCGGTCAGCAGCCAGGGCGGCGGCATCTGCACCTACACCGCCGCCGCCGGCTCCCTCCAGTTTCGGGCCGGCGGCAGCTTTGACGGCAGCCAGCTCTCCCTGCCTGTGGCGGATATGGATGCCTCTGTGAAAACGAGGCGGCCAATGCCGTCCTCACCGCCAAGGCGGAGGCCATGGAGCGGGAGGGAGTCGCCGCAGACTTCGCCGTCTCCCTGCCCCGGGACCTGCCTGTGGCGGATATGGATGCCTTTGTGGAGGGGTTTTGCCAGGACTTCGGCTACGGCGACGTCAGCAGCCAGGTATCCGGCGGTACCGGGGACATCACCCTCACCCAATATGTGAGTGATGTGCCGGTGCTGGACTGCGGCCTCACCCTTCACTTTGACCGGGGAGTCCTGACCGGCGTCACCGGGGCCTACGCCAGCCTGGAAAACGCCCTGATGGAGCCGGATGAGCCTCTTACCTGCGCCACCGCTCTGCTGCGCTTTTTGGACTACCGCAACAGCGCCGGCGTCATCTGCAGCGAGGTCAGGAGCATCCGGTGTGTCTACCAGCTGCAAAATGTCTCCTCCACCCTTCGCCTTCTTCCTGTCTGGCTGGTGGAAACGGACACCTACTCCTTCCTGGTGGACTGCGGGACCGGTCTGGTCTCCCGCCGGTAGGTCCCTCTCCCTTTGTCCAAAACCGGCGGAATAAATTATTAAAATTTTATGAAGTCTTTTTAGCTGCTGCCCATTGATTTTATGCCAAAACCTGTTATACTGGATGATATCTGTGATTATGTCTACTGATTACCAGTTTTTCCGGTATGAAGTGTGGCGGCCTGGGTACACTGTACTTGCAGGCCCATATTTCCTATACAACTACAAAGAGGTGCAAATCTTTGACCAGGTATATTGTCGAGGGCGGACGTCCCTTGTTTGGAGAAATCCATATCAGCGGCGCGAAAAACGCGGCCGTGGCGATCATTCCCGCTGCCCTGATGGTCAGCGGGCCCTGCCGCATCGAAAACATTCCCCAGATCAGCGACGTAAAGCTGCTGTTGGGGATTTTACAGGATCTGGGCGCCAGGGTGCGCTCTGTCAACCTCCACACGGTGGAGATTGACTGCTCCCGCCTCCACAACCGGCGGGTGCCTTATGAGTCGGCCCGCCGCTGCCGGGCCTCCTACTACATGCTGGGCAGCCTCCTGGGCCGCTTCGGCTATGCGGATGTGGCCCTGCCCGGCGGCTGTGATTTTGGCGGCACCCGGCCCATCGACCAGCATCTGAAGGGCTTCAAGGCGCTGGGGGCCCAGGTGGACACCCAGAGCGGCTTCGTGCTGGCGGAGGCCGCCGGAGGCCGGCTGAAGGGCGCCAACATCTTTTTGGATAAGGTCTCCGTAGGGGCCACCATCAACATCATGCTGGCCGCCACCCTGGCCGAGGGGCTGACGGTGGTGGAGAACGTGGCCAAGGAGCCCCACGTGGTGGACGTGGCCAATTTCCTCAACTCCATGGGCGCCAATATTATGGGTGCCGGCACCGACGTTATCAAGATCCGCGGGGTGGACGCTCTCCGGGGCGGCAGCTACTCCATCATCCCCGACCAGATTGAGGCGGGCACCTACATGGCCGCGGTGGCGGCATGCGGCGGGCAGGTAAAGGTGTGCAACATCATTCCGAAGCATATGGACTGCATCACCGCCAAGCTGACGGAGATGGGCCTGGAGATCCAGGAGATCGACGACAGCCTCCTGGTCAGCCGCTACGGCCCCCTGATCCGCACCAACATCAAGGCCCTGCCCTACCCCGGCTTCCCCACAGATATGCAGCCCCAGATGGCGGCGGCTCTGTGCCTGGCCCAGGGCACCAGCATCATTACCGACAGCGTGTGGAGCAGCCGCTTCCGCTATACGGATGAGTTCAAGCGCATGGGCGCCCAGATTCAGGTGGACGGTAATCTGGCCATTATTGAGGGCGTGGACCACCTCACCGGCGCCCAGCTGGAGGCCTGCGACCTGCGCGCCGGCGCGGCCATGCTCATCGCCGCCCTGGCCGCCCACGGCATCAGCGAAATTACCAACGTGCAGTATATTGAGCGGGGCTATGAGGACGTCATCGGCAAGCTGCGGGCCATAGGCGGCAACATCCACTCCGTGGAGGAGGCCGAGGAGGAGCCCGCCGTATCCAGCGCGGGCTGACAAACCAATTTTTCATGATATCGCGCAAAGCGCCCTGCCTGCGCCGGGCGCTTTGTTCTGCGCTGTGAGGTACATATGACCTGTTTCCACACCATTGCCAGCGGCTCGTCCGGCAACGCCTCTCTGCTGTCCCATGGCAGCGTCCATCTGCTCATCGATATGGGCATCTCCTGCCGCCGGATCTGCCAGGCTCTGGCCCAGGCTGGCCTGGAGGCCGGGGATCTGGCCGGTGTGCTCATCACCCACGAGCACGTGGACCACATCAACGGACTGGCCACCTACATCAAAAAATACCGCACCCCCATCCTTTGCACCCCCGGCACCGCCCGGCAGCTGAGCTGCCGGCTGGCGGGGATTGAACCGCTGCTGCGCAGCGTCCCGCTGGGCCAGGAGGCTGCTGTGGGGGACGTAACGGTGGCGGTGCTGCCCACCAGCCATGACTGTGCCGAGAGCGCCGGTTTCCGCATCCATACCCCCGACGGAGACATAGGCTACCTCACCGATACCGGCTATATTCTGGAGGAGACCGGCCGCCGCCTGCTGGGGGCGGAACTGCTGGTGCTGGAGAGCAACCATGACACGGACATGCTTCTCTCCGGTCCCTACCCCTACTACCTGAAACGCCGGATTATGGGCAATCAGGGCCATCTCAGCAATGAGGACGCCGCCCGGTTTGCCGCCGAGAGCGCCCGCCGGGGTACCCGCTCCATCCTGTTGGCCCACCTCAGCGCCGAGAACAACACCCCCCAGGCCGCCCTGCACACCGTAGGCAGCCAGCTGGAGGCCGCGGGCTACGGAGGCCGCCTCTCCGTGGCGCCCCGGACCGGTCCCAGCGAAGTATATCGATTGGAGAAGTCGCCATGCAGCGAGTAACCATCCTCTGTGTGGGGAAGCTGAAAGAGAAATTCTATATGGAGGCGGCGGCTGAATACGCCAAGCGCCTCCAGCACCACTGTAAGCTGGACATCCTGGAACTGGCGGAACAGCGCCTGGGGGACGCCCCCACCCAGGGGGATATTGACGCCGCCCTGGAGCGGGAGGCCGCCTCCATCCGGGAGAAACTGCCCCGGGGCGGGGCCCTCATCGCCCTGTGCATCGAGGGCCAGCCGCTCTCCAGCGAGGACCTGGCCCAGCGCCTCATGCGCTTCGGCCTGGAGGGCCGCAGCCAGCTGATCTTTCTCATCGGAGGCAGCGTGGGACTGCATCCGTCTTTGAAGGCTCAGGCGGACCTGTGCCTGAGCATGTCGCCCATGACCTTTCCCCACCACCTGGCCCGGGTGATGCTTTTGGAGCAGCTGTACCGGGGCTACCAGATCCTGGAGGGCAGCCGGTACCACAAGTGATTCCAGCACCGGAATCTCCCCGCAATATAGGACAAGGACTCCCCCCGGGCAAATGTCCGGGGGGAGTCCTTGTCCGGCACTCAGGCGCGGCTGGTTCTCCGATCCATGGTCATGGCGGCGATAATGGACAGGCAGCCGAAGCCGGACCCCAACAGAAGTATGGGGATGAAGCTGCCCGTGGCGTCGTACAGCAGTCCCACGCTCATGGACACCACCGCGCCGGCGGCGCTGTTGATGCTGGTATGGAAGCCCATGTACCGCTTGGCGCCGTCAGCCCCATAGGCGGAGACGCTGCACCGGGAGACACTGATCATCATCAGGGCGAAATTGAAGCCGTACAGCAGAGAGGCCACATACAAAAGGGGCAGGCAGCCCGGCACCAGGATGAAGCACAGGGACGCGGCAATGATGCAGGCGATGGCCAGGCACATGGTTTTCCAGATGCCAATCTTGTCGCAGGCAATTCCAAAAATCAGCTTTCCTGTCACATTGCCCACCTGCATGGAGGAGTTCAGCGTGGCCCCTACCGCCAGGGCGTAGCCCGCGCCCTGGGCATAGATACTGATGTACTGCGTAAAGGCACTTGCCACCGTGCCCCCCAGCATGGCCAGGCAGCACAGGATAAACGGCACCGCCATATGCCCCGCAGCCGGAGCCGGCGCAGCCGGGGCTGTCGCCTCCGCAGTCCGGGCCGGGACCGGCGCAAGAGGGGGCTTCTCCCCAAACATCAGCCCCAGCGCCGGGATGGTGATCAGCACCGTCACCGCGCTGAGGATCAGGATCTCACCCTTCCAGCCAAAGTGGTCAATGAGCAGCGAGGCCACCGGATTGAACACCGCGCCTCCTACGCCGGAAAAGGCCATGGCGAATCCGATGGCAAATCCGATATTTTCCGGGAACCACTGCCCCAGCACATGGGGCACCATAATCGTGGCCGTGCAAAACGACACGCCGGACAGGGCCGCCGCCACGTACCACAGCCAGTTCCCCGCTCCCACCAGCAGCAGCAGATAGCTGGCCACCAGGGTGAAAATGTTGAACAGCAGGTACCGTTTTTTATCCGACTTGAAAAACAGTGCCGCAAAAAAGGCGCCTCCCAGGGCCCCCACCACACTTTTTATTGTATAATACGCGGATATTTCCGTCATGGACAGTTCCAGTTCCATGCGGATCTGGGTCAGCAGCACCCCGGTGCTGTTGGCCAGCACACCCAGCAGAGCACACTGGAACAGGGACGCCCCCGTCAGCACCAGCATCTGCCGTTTTGTAAAATTCCATTTCATTGCGCTTCCAGCTTCCTTTGCCCTGGCCGCTCCGCGGCCCGTATTCACGGTCTACAACGCCCTGTGCCGTGTCGAAAAATGATCTCTCTTAGTATACGTGCTGGTCAACAGCCTTGTCAATAATGGATTTTTTTATCTCCCATATAGATTTTTTCACCTATTACACCGCCGGCACGGCCTTTTTTGCTTTTTCACTTGAACCCGGAGGCAAGAATTGCTACAATAAAAGAATCCAAAAGACACGACCCATTTTGATACAGGAGGGATCCCATATGGACTATCGGAAGGAATATGAGAAGTGGCTGGCCAGCCCCGCCCTTACAGCCGGGGAGCGGGCGGAACTGGAGGCCATTGGAACAGACCCCAAGGAGATCGAGAGCCGGTTTTACGGCCCCCTGGAGTTCGGCACAGCCGGGCTGCGGGGCACCATGGCCGTGGGACTGCACAATATGAACGTCCACGTGATCCGCCATGCCACCCAGGGCTTTGCCAACATCATCGCCGCCGAGGGGGAGGAGGCCAAAAAGCGGGGCGTTGCCATCTGCATGGACTGCCGCCACCACAGCATGGACTTTGCCCGCTCCGCCGCCGAGGTATGCGCCGGCAACGGCATCCATGTGCGCATCTTTGAATCCCTGCGCCCCACGCCGGAGCTTTCCTTCGCCGTGCGGGAATATCACGCCATCGCCGGCATCAACGTCACCGCCAGCCACAACCCCAAGGAGTATAACGGCTATAAGGTGTATGACCATTTTGGCAATCAGATAGATGAGC
>USMP01000013.1 GCA_900555795.1 uncultured Eubacteriales bacterium | reverse complement strand
TATTGCCTTCAGAAATCACGGAAAAACCATTCCGGCCCATAAACTGGAAACCATTTTTGAAAAGTTTTTCCGCCTCGATGGAGCGCGGCAGAGCAATACAGGCGGAGCAGGGCTCGGCCTTGCCATCGCAAAGGAAATCGTGGACCGGCATGAGGGGACCATCAGACTGGTGGACCGGCCCGGACCCGGACTCACCGTCCACATGGAGCTGCCTGTGGGGGGGCCCTCCCATGTCTGAGAAAAGAAAGCGCCGTCTGACAGAGTGGGGGAAAAGTCTGCTCATCGTCCTGCTGTCCGTTTCGGCCCTTTACCTGGTGGGGCGCACGCAGTTTTACATGGACGGCTCCGCCATCGGCCAGAGCTGGCTCTCGTCGGTCCTCTCCATCCTGCCGGGCGGGGAGGAGCCGGTGACGCTGCCCACATATGCCGAGACGGCGCGGCGGAGCCGGGAGGCCGACGGCTGCGGGCAACAAAAAACCGCCTCCGTGGAGGCGGGAAACCGCTTTCTGACAGAGGCGGATATGGAAGAGTACCTGCGGACGGGCGAACGTGAGCATGTCAGAAACCTGAAAAACGAGCAGATCCGGAGAGGAGAGTCGCCGATCTTAACGACCATTGAACAGGTCAAGGAATTTATCCGGTCCGCCTTGACAGGCCAAAAACGAGATACAATCAAAGCATATGGCCGCGTTGGGCAGCAGTTAGCCTCGGATATTATGGCCGCAGACAGCGGAACGGATGTATCGGGATACTATCTGGAACTGGACGCAAACCGACTGGCACACCTGGGGGACCATGTGAAGGATGACGGGGATAGCCGTAATATTCCCCTGACCCAGGCACAGGCGGAGAACCTGACGGATTACATCGACAAGTACGATGATGTGTTAGATGTAGTGAAAAGGAAAGACGGGAGCACCCGCATCCTTCTGGGAAAGAAGATAAACGGGCACGCAGTCATTGTGGAACTGGTATCGAAGGGCCGTAGGTCTATGCAGCCGGTAACGGCGTGGCAGAATACCACGGAACACTACATCAAGAAGTATGGAAAGACGCAGACGATTGATGCATCCCAACTCCATACGGAGAAGAACAGTGGATACAAACCGTCTGCGCCTGTGGAAAGGTCCGCAGAATCTACATCAGACGGGCGGGCCACCCAAATGGGCACTGTCGACACCGTAGTAAACTCTGCGACTTCCGACACCACCATACCACAGGCAGGCGGGAATGTCAAGGCGGAGATGTACGCCAGGCGGCTGGAGCGGGCCGGGGAGAGCGTGGAGACGGCGGCGCGGCTGGGGGAGATTATCGCCCGGGCGGAGCGGGGCCAGCTGCTGACGGCGGGCGAGGACACGGCTATCCGGGAAAACAAAAACGCCGCCCAGCTGCTGGCGGCGGTGCGGGCCAGGGCGGAAAGCGCCGTGGGCCGGGAGGGACAGGCCGTCACCGGAGCGCAGGGGATCATGCTGCCCACATACGCCGAGACGGAGCGGCGGAACCGGGCGGCCAGGGCGTCCACGGAGTTGGAGCGCAGCGGCATCCTGGCCGGTGTGCCGGATGAGGATGTTGCCCTAGCCAAGCGGCTGAGCGGAGCCATCGGGCGGGACATTGTATTTTACCGGGAGGGAGCCACGGAGCAGGGAATCCGCAACGGCTTTTTCAGCAGCGTGGATGGGAAAATCCACGTAAATGCGGAGAGCCGGAACCCCCTGGCCCAGATTGTGAGCCACGAACTGACCCACAGCGTGGAACTGGCGGACGCCTACGGCAGGCTGCAGGGCATCGTGCTGCGGCGCATCCAGGAGACCGGCGGGGATCTGGCGGCCCTGCGGCAGGAGAAGCGGGACCTCTACGCCCGCAACGGCGTGGCCCTGGGCAGCGAGGGGGAGATCGACCAGGAGATCGTGGCGGAGTATGTGGAGCAGTACCTGCTGACCGACGAGGAGAGTATTCTGGAACTGACCCGGCAGGACCGGGGGCTTGCCCGCCGCATCCTGGACTGGCTGGACAGTATCTTGGCCAGGCTGGGCAGCAGGGCGGCCAAGGAGCGGGTATTCCTGACGGAGGCCCGGGCCGCCTATGCCAAGGCCCTGGAGGAGACCACGGAAGCCGCCATGCGGGCGGAGACCGCCACGGCCCTGGAGAGCCTGCGGGACGATCTGGCCGAGGGTCGGATCACGGAGGCGGAGTTCGACGAGGCTATGGAGGCCATCCGGCAGGAGGAGGGCCTGGCGGGCGTGAGCCAGGTGGAACGGAATTCCATCAGCGAGACGGAGAGCGGAGAACCCTTTGTGGAAGTGGAAGAAGATATCCTGGACGGCGTTCCGGAGGCGGACTGGGTATCAACGGTCAAGGAGAATCTGAAACAAAAATTCCCCAACGGTGTGACCGTGGGGAACAGTGAAATCCATATTGACGAACAGAGCCGCAAGGAGTTGACCTATTCGCGATATATGCAGTGGCTCTACAACAACGATAAGCAGATGCAGGCTGATAAACTGCGTGCTACCAACAACGCAGACGAAATCCTGCAGGCGACGACGGACTGGGTGAACGAAGGATTGAATCACCCGCGCAAGGACAGCATCGCAGATTTTGCGCGTGGGAATGTGCTGCTGCGTGTGGGCGGCGCCGACTACACGGCGGATGTGGTGGTTGGCACAAAGAAAAACGGCAGCATGCTGCTGTACGATATCCTGAACCTGCAGCCGACCTCTTTCACAAAAAAAGAGACGACTGCAGCAATAAGCGCGAACCCGTCACCAGGAGCCGCCAGCAGCACTGCAACCGTCTCTAGTAACAGTATATTCGCAAAGACGCCAAATGTCAATTCCAAATTTTCCGTCAGCAAGGACCCGGGGCCGCTGCCTGTGATCCTGCCGGGCGGGGAGACCGTGTCCGCCAGGGACAGCCTGCCGGCCAAGGCCCAAAGCTACCTGGAGCGGGTGGAGCGGGCCATGCTGAACAGGGCCGGAGAGGCCCTGGGGGTGTCCCAGTTCGCCAACCGGGAGTCCCTGGCAAATATGGTGCGGGAGTTATCCACAGAGTACCTGGAGCGCGGGAAGGTGAGCCAGGAGACCACGGACCGCCTATTTGACCAGGCCTACGAGGCGGGCATTGTGGCGGACACCGCCTTTTATGACCAGTACAGGGAACTGAAAAACCACCTGCGATCACAGGCTGTCACCATTGCGGAGGCGGACCAGGCAGACATCGCTGATTTCAACAGCTTCCGCAAGAGCGCCTTTGGCACCCTGCGCATTGTGAACGAGGGCGGCATGCCGGTGGACGAGGCATACCAGGAACTGCGGAGCATGGCCCCGGAACTCTTCCCGGAACTGACCCGCCCCGGGGATCAGCTGAAGCGCATGTTCGAGGTGGGCCGGAGCATCCGGAAGGCGGAGCACACGTTAGAGCAGTACCACAACTGCCACAGTCGAAATTTCAATCCATGCTCCCCGTGGCGGGAGCGCGGCGGACTACAACACCGCCATCCGTGGGGCCTGCAAGAACCTGGCCGAGCAGGGTGTGCTGACAATCGACTACCAGAGCGGAGTCCACACCTCCCTGGAGGCGGCAGTCCGGCGGAACATCATGGGCGGCCTGGGCCTGATGCAGGAGCAAATCACCCAGCAGAACCATGATGATTTGGGATGCGACGGCTGGGAAATCTCTGCCCACGCCAACTCCGCGCCAGACCACGAGCCAATCCAGGACAGGCAGTACTCCGACAAGGAGTACGAGGCCCTGAACAATTCCCTGGTGCGGCGCATCGGCACTCTGAACTGCGGCCACGCCGCTTTCCCCATCATTCTTGGCGTCAACTCGCCGCAGTACACCCCCGGGCAGCTGGAGCAGTTCCGGGTGGACAATGAGAAGGGCGTCACCTTCGACGGAAAGCACTACACCTGCTACCAGGCCACCCAGGCGCAGCGGAAATTGGAGCGGTCGATCCGCCGGCAGAAGCGCCGAGTCCTGGTGGATGAAGCTGTAGGCGACAAGGATAAACTGTTAACTGACCAGATCAAGCTGCAGCGATACCGCCAGGAATACGCGCGGTTCTCCAAGGCGGCTGGGCTGCGAACCCAGGATGAGCGGCTGCACGTGGCGGGGTTTGGGAGTAAGCAGGCAACACGGGCGGCCAATGCGGCTGAGCAAAACTACCAAAAATGGTCAAAAGAAATTGGTGCAAATGAATCGCTGAAAAACCTTGCAAAATACTACGATGTGAAGTATACTGACTCTCCTCGGTACGAGTTGCTTCAGGGCTATGCCAGGGCAGTGGAGAAGCAAGATATTTCCCCACTGGTTGGTTTTGAGAGATACGAACAGGTGAGCGGAGAGATCCGTGACAGGATCGTAGGCGTAACGACCTCTACAGGCGTTAAAATCGAGAGTTTTTCCACACACTTTGTTGACCGGGTAATCGGCCAGACCTCAACGTCTCATCCGGGTATGCGCTGCGGTGTTTCAGTGGAGGATGCGCTGGATGCGCTTATGAACCCGGTTGATATTGGGAGTGTCCGCCATCTTGACGATGGAGATGTCAGGCAAACCCTACGGGGGAAAAACGCTTCTGTTGCCATCAGCATCCGGGACAAACGGCTCATTCAAACGAATCCAAGGAGGAAAAAGTAATTATGCTGAAAATGTCTGAAACATCAAAGTCTTTTTTGGACAAGAACCTCCCTTCCGCCCTGGAGACTGATAGCGTCGGAGAGGCGTTAGATTCATTGTTCGATCTAATCGAGGAGAAGGGTTTTGCACCTCCTCACTATCACGACTATAACGACTTCGGAAGAGAAGCCCAGCGGGTCTACGATGACCTGTATTTTAGCAATTAAACCGCCACCTGCCGGGCCGGCGGTTTCTCATGCAAAAATCCATTGATTGAAGCAGCTGCGAGGCTGCTTTTTTCATACCCATCCGGCCTACCTCGCGGGCCTAACAAAGCGGGGCGGCGGGAGATGGCGACCTCCTAAAACGCCTAGCCGAAGGAGATACAACATGAAAACCGAATTTTTGCAAAATCTGAAGGTCGGTGATCAGGCCCTTACCAAGGAAGTTATCGACGCCATCATGGCCGAGAATGGCCGTGACGTCGAGAACGCCAAGAAACCCTTTGCCGACTTCGAGCACATCAAGGAGCAGCTGGCCACTGCCCAGACTACGCTCAAGGGCTTTGAGGGCGTGGACGTTGCCCAGCTGCGGGGCCAGATCGCCACTCTGAACACCCAGCTGGCCGACAAGGAATTTCAATCCACGCTCCCGTGGGGGGAGCGACGCGCCGACAGATCGCCAAAAACTATGAGGAAATGACACCCTTCGGCGACTCATAGGTGGGAATCTGATAGGTACACTTTTGGTGGAACGCCGTAATCTCGTGAACAGATGCCTGAAATAATGCGTCCAATTCCGCTTCCTTGGCGCATTGGCTTAGAAAATTATTCAGAGCCTCCTCGGAGCAAATATCCTCTTTTTGGAGTCTGTGGAGGAACCCACTGTCTCCATCAGGATTGATACAGTCAAACAGGCCGTGATGGGCGCCAACAGCGTAGGCCAGAAGTTCTCTTGTCACACCTTGAAACGATTGACAAACCGGGCTGTGGTACCGCTCCAGCAGAAAACGGATACCGGCGAAGGTATGGTTTATGCTGCCTCAGCATAGAGGCTCTCCACCTGCAGCGGCACGGCAGAGATAATCCTCAAAACGTATTGTAAATTTGCCCATGTCGTGAAGAAGCCCCGCCAGATAGGCTGTTTGCTTCAGTCCCAGGGAAGTCAACCGCTCCGCAGCCGGCTGAGCGGTATTGCGGCAATGACTGGAGGCGGTCTGAAGAAGAGGCGGACCATCCGGCTGCGGAGAGATATGCGCAATACAGACGTGCGGCATAGTAACGTCTCCTTCCCGGCAAACGGGACGGATAAAGTGTCCAACTCCATGTTACAGCAAATTATAAAAAACACAAGAAAATTGTAAAATGTGCATATATAAAGAAATGCACATGACAAAAAATGTGGATATTATCCAATTCTTCCTTCGCCGATTTGCGGCTTTAGTGGCACTACGCTGTTTAAAAGACAATAACTCCTCTCTTGGAGGGATTCTGTGCTTCTCTGTACACTCTGCGGACAACCCCGACTCAGCTACTGGGATCTTTCGGCTGCTACCGCTCCCGGCGGCGGCAGATGATCCGATAGAGGAGCAGGCCCAGGCCGCTGATGGCCAACGTGGCGGCAAAAACGGCGGCGGCAAAGGCATAGTTCTGCATCCCAATGGCATCACCGCCGATGGTGGAGGTGATGATAGAGGGAATGCGGGCCACGGCGCTGATAAGTACCCAGGTCCGCAGGGGCATTTTTGTCAGGCCCACGAAGTAGCACAGCACGTCCTTGGGCGTGCCCGGCAGGAAAAACACCAGAAACACCCAAAAGGCCAGGTTCCGCTCGTTTTGCAGGAAGCGGAGGGAGCGCAGCTTTTCCAGGGGGAAAAACACCTCCACCGCCCGGGTACCGAAACGCCGTACCAGCAGGAATACCAGGACCCCGCCCACCAGGGTGCCAGCCATGCACAGCAGTGTGCCCTCCAGCGCGCCGAAGGCGTAGCCCGCCGCGATTTCCAGCGGTTCGCCGGGGATGATGGCTACGATTACCTGGAGAATCACCATCCCCATAAAAGCCAGGGGCGCCCACATACCCCGCTGATCCACCCACTGGCGGAACAGTTCCGGCTGGCTGGCGAAGCGGATCAGGGGCCGGCCGGCAAACCAGCAGATCAATCCGGACAGAATCAGAAAAAGGGCGACGCCAATTCCCGCCGCCCACTTTTTTTCCCGGTTTGTCGAAGGCCTGTGCTTACTCATGGCGATTTTGAATCCTTTCCCGTTTTTTCTACAAACTATTGTACCGGGGGTTCAGTTAAAATAAAAGCGGGAAAATGTTAAAATTTTTCTTAAGGTTGGGATGCTTTTTCAGAGGGATGCGTTTCTAGTCTACACCCCTCTTTGCGCCGCCTGCTTTTTCTGGTTTTCGGCAATCTCCATCATCCGCTGGTACATGCTCTCGCCCACGCACTGCCTGGCGTATTTGCACCACTGCACGCAGCTGAGCGTGTCATTATAGATCGTAAAGCCGCAGTGTTCGCAGGTTGCCTCGGTGTCCACAGAAAACAGTTCGATTTCGCTGCCGCACTGAGGGCAGCGCTTCTCCAGAATGGATATTTCCTTGGATTTGCTCTGGCAGCCGGAATAAATCATAGTTGATACCTCATTTCTCTTGATCTTATAAAAAAAGTATGGCATACTATTTTCGAAAATTCCGTTGTTAAAACAACACTTTTGGAGGAATTGTGAGTATGGATCTGTCGCACACTCAGCTGTTTCGGGGCATCGCTGAGGAGGATGTCCGTTCCATGCTGCAGTGCCTGGGGGCCCGGGAGAGGGCCTATGAGAGGGGAGAGGTCATTCTCTCCGCAGGGAATTTCATCGATGAGATCGGCATGGTGCTGGAGGGGATGGTGCTCATTGAGCACAGCGACGTATGGGGGAACAACAGCGTTCTCGGCAGCGTGGGGCCTGGGGCTGTGTTTGGGGAGGCCTACGCCTGTCTGCCGGGGGAGCCGCTGATGATCCACGCCGCAGCGGCAGAGCATACGCGGGTTCTGTTTCTCCAGGTGGCGCGGGTACTGGAAACCTGCTCCAACGCCTGCGCGTTCCACGCCAGGCTGGTGCGGAACCTTCTCTCTGTCTGTGCCCACAAAAATCTGCTTCTGTCCAGAAGAATTCTCCATACCGGGCCCAAATCCATCCGCGCCCGGCTGCTGTCCTATTTTTCCGAATGTGTGACAAGGGCGGGCAGCTATACGTTTTCCATCCCCTACAACCGCCAGCAGCTGGCCGACTATCTGGGGGTGGACAGAAGCACCATGTGCAACGAATTGTCCAAAATGGGGCGGGAAGGGCTGATTGCGTATCACAAAAACGAGTTTACAATCAAAAACCTGGCTGGACAGGGGGATGTCTGACCGCTGTTTGCAGCTTATCCGGGGAGAATTGTGCCGGGTCGCTTGTAATTTTCCGCCAAGTCTGCTATACTGGCCCAAATGAATGGCCTCCCACCCCGGAAGGCGGCGGGAGCGGTGTGGGAGCGTCTATGGTTGGATACTTACAGGACTTTTGGGAACAATTTAATTGGATGGGCCTGCTCTCGGCGGTAGAGCGGCTGGCAGGGGTGCTGCTGTGTCTGACGGTCCACGAGACCTGCCATGGGCTGGCGGCTTCGGCCCTGGGGGATCCCACCGCCAAGCGGATGCACCGGCTCAGCTTCAACCCCCTGCACCACATCGATTGGCTGGGCCTGCTGGCCATGCTGGTGTGCGGCTTCGGCTGGGCAAAGCCGGTGCCGGTGGACATGCGATACTTTAAAAATCCACGGGCCGGCATGGCCGTCACCGCCCTGGCCGGGCCGGCGTCCAATTTTCTGCTGGCGCTGCTGCTGATGCTGGGGGCGTCCCTTCTGTCCCACCTGCCGGCGGGTATGGTGGGATCCTTCGCGGTGTGGTTGTTCTCCTTTCTGCTGCAGACCGCGATTTTGAGCATTGGCCTGGGGCTGTTCAATCTGATCCCCATCCCCCCGCTGGATGGATCCAAGGTGCTCTTCTCCCTGCTGCCGGAAAATGCCTACTATGCCCTCATGCGCTACGAGCTCTTTGGTATGCTGGCGCTGCTGCTGATGATGTGGCTTGACCTGGGGGGAAGCTACCTGTCCGATGCCATTTACCGGGTGTACCTGTGGATGGCGGGGCTATTCTTTTAAATTGAGGTGACGGGATGGACAGCCCTGTCTATAAGCTGGAACGGGTGGTGCAGAGCCGGGAGGGCCTGGAGGATTTTGAGGGTCCCCTGGATCTGATCCTGTTTTTGCTCAGTAAAAACAAAATTGAAATACAGGATATTCCCATTTCCCTGATCCTGGATCAGTATCTGGCCTATCTGGAACGGCGGCAGCAGCTGGATCTGGAGGTGGCCAGTGAGTTTGTAACCATGGCGGCCCAGCTGATGTTCATCAAAACCCGGATGCTCCTCTCCATTGAGGACGAGGAGGCCCAAAGCGAGATGGATCTTTTGATCAAATCTCTGGAGGAGCGGCGCAACGGCGAGGCCTATGGCCGAATCAAGTACGCCGCCGGGAAGCTGGGACCCATGGGGGAGTTCGGGCGGAGTATCCTGCTGAAAAATCCGGAGCCCATGGAGCGCGGAAAGATTTACGAGTATGACCACCAGCCGGAGGATCTGCTGGCGGCCATGGGGGAGATTGCCAGCCGCAGCGAGCGCATGGCGCCCCCGCCCACCAGCAGCTTTACAGAGATTGTGCGGCACGAGCCCTACCCGGTGGCCAGCAAGGCCCAGGAACTGCTGGACCGGCTGCGGCAGATCGGGATTGCCAGCTTTCGCCGTCTGTTTCGGGGCAGCCGCAGCCGCAGCGAGGTAGTGGCCACCTTTTTGGCGGTGCTGGAACTGTGCAAGGCCCGGCTGATCCGCCTGGCGGGCAGCGAGACAGACTGCACCGTCACCCCCACCGGCGAGGGCGGGGACACTCTGACCCTGTGAGGTACGCCATGACATTGGAAATGAAGGAACTGGAATCCGCCGTGGAGGGTATTCTCTTTGCAGCGGGGGAGCCGGTACATATGGACCGCATCTGCCTGGCTCTGGACCTGGACCGGCTTTCGGCGGAGCAGGTGCTGCAGCGTCTGGGGGACTACTACGCCTATGAGCGCCGGGGTATCCGCCTTTTGCACATGGAGGACAGCTGGCAGCTTTGTTCCGCTCCGGACTACGCCGATATGATCCGCCGGGCCTTTGAGATCCGGAAGCCCGCCAAGCTGAGCCAGCCAGCGCTGGAGGTGCTGGCCATCATCGCCTACTACCAGCCCACCACCCGGGCCTATGTGGACCAGGTCCGGGGCGTGGACAGCGCATACACGGTGGGCCTGCTGCTGGAACGGAAGCTGATTGAGGAGTGCGGGCGCCTGCAGGTGCCGGGCCGGCCCAGGCTGTACCGTACCACACAGAATTTTTTGCGGTCTTTCCACCTGCGCACACTGGAGGAACTGCCCGATCTGCCAGGCGTGGAGGCGGAGGGCCAGCTGCGGCTGGGGGAGGACGGAATGCTCATTGATCCGGAGGCCCCGGCGGAGACGGGGGCGACGGAGTGACGGGAGAGGAGGGGACGGCCCTTGCTTGGCAGGATCATCCTGTATATTGTACTGGCGGTGCTGCTGCTTTTGGCCATTGCTCTGCTGATCCCCATCCGGGCCCGCGTATTCTATGACCAGGGGGAACTGACTGCCCTGCTCCGCTTCGGCCCGCTGAAAATTCCGCTCTATCCTGCTGAGAAGCGGGAGAAGGGGAAGAAAGAGGCGCCTCCTTCCGAGGATACGGAGAGGGCGGCGGAGAAAAAGAAGAAACCCGGGCTTACCCTGAGCCGGGAGCAGATTTTTTACAGTCTGGAGACACTGCCGCCGATCCTGGGCAGGGCCCTGGGCCGGATCGGGCGGCGGCTGCGCATTGCGCCGCTGAAGGTTCATGTGCTGTTGGCTGGGCCGGATCCGGCGGACACCGCGCTTCTCTATGGGCGACTGGAGGCGGCGCTGGGGGCGCTGCTGCCCATGCTCCACCGGGTGGCCCACATCCGGGATCAGGATATCCGCCTGTTCCCGGATTTCCAGCAGGAGTGCCCCGCCTGCGCTGCCGATGTGGGGATTGCCATCCGGGGCTGGGATCTGCTGGTGGTCGCCCTCTGTGCGGGGGGAAGCCTGCTGGGATGGTACAAAAATTTTCGCAAGCTGGCGGCGGACAAGGCCGTCTCTGATACAGACGCCGGGACCTCCCGGCAGGGGGCCGGCGCCGCTTAACGGGCCGGGCAGATGAAAGGAGAACGCAGCTATGGATAAAAAACATCCTCTCAGTGACATGATGCGGGAGAGCATGGCCAAGGTCCGGGAGATGGTGGACACCAATACCATCGTGGGCCAGCCCATCACCACGCCGGACGGTGTGACGCTGATCCCCATCTCTCGGGTCAGCTTCGGCTTTGGCGGCGGCGGCGGGGAGTTCGGCAACAAGAAGGAGGCGGAGCCGGACCCCAACATCGGCGGCGGCGTGGGAGCCGGCGTAAAGATCGAGCCGGTGGCTTTCCTGATTGTCAAGGACAGCCTGGTGCGGGTGATGCCCGTGGCGGTGCCCGCTGTGTCCACGGTGGACCGTATCGTGGAGATGGTGCCGGATATGGTGGACAAGGTGGCTGGCTTTATCAGCAAAAAGGACGGGGACGCCGCGAAAGAGGCGGCGGAGGAGACTCTGTAAGTGCATAGTTTCGCAAGTGGTTTCCTCGGGGGCATGTGACGCCACCGGGGAAACTGCGCTGTCCCGGCCTGGACACGCTGGACCTGACAGGGATTGCCAGGTTGGATCGGCGGCGGTCCGGAGATACTAGAGGCACCT
>USMP01000012.1 GCA_900555795.1 uncultured Eubacteriales bacterium | reverse complement strand
ATGAGCTTCTGAGGCTTCTCGTTTACCGCCGCCACGATCCGCACGTCGAAGGGGATGTCCCGGCTGCCCCCCAGACGGCGCACTTTCTTCTCCTCCAGCACCTTGTCCACGTCCGGCAGGTAGCCGCTCTGCACCGAGGAGGCCTTCTCCTTGTCGTAGGTCAGGGTATCCACCACAAAGTTGTACACCGCCGATACCTTGTCCAGGTTCTCGGTGAGATCCTGACAGAGCTCCGCGGCCTTGGCCACGGCAGTGCTGTCGGCGGAGAAGCTGACATACTGGTTGGGCCGCAGGAAGGGGGCGAATTCGTCCGCCAGCTGGGCGTCCAGCTTGCCGGCGAGCACAGTGGAATAGTTGGTGCCGGAGATGTTCTTGTACACCGTCACCGAGTAGCCGCCGCTGCCGTCGGACAGGGGGAAGGTGTCGTAGCTGCCGTCGGTGCGGAGGTTGTAGGTGTAGATGGTGCCGCTGGGGCCCGTCACCCGCACCTTCAGCTTGGGACTGCCGCCGCCGGTCCAGGCTACCATGACGTAGCCGTCGGAGCGGTTGGAGTAGTCGATGGTGGCGGAGGCGTTTTTCTTGGTGTCCACGCCGGTTGCCTCCGGCGCCAGGACGGAACTGACGGCAGGGGCCCCGGCCAGGGGCACCGACTCATCCGGCAGGGGGCCCAGATCCACCGCCTCTCCCTCCGCGGCCCGGGCGCCGCAGGCGGTTAGAAATACCAGGGCGGCCAGTGCCGCCCAGAGCCATTTTTGACCCATAGCCGGATTCCTCCTATTCGGTACGTCCGCATTTTTCTGCGGAGCGCGTTAAGTGACATGATCTGATTTATCGTAGCATCTTTTTTCATATTTGTAAACAGATTCCTTCTGAAATGGGGGTGGAACGCCTGCCGGCAGGCGGCGGCGCCGGGCAGAGGGGGTGGAAGTGGGGCGAGAGGGGAAAAAAGCCCGTCTTTTGCCTCCTTTTACAAAAATTCAGGAAAAATTTCTTGAAATATTGCGGGGATATATCTTGCAAAACGGGCATATTTGCGGTATAGTATATTTAGTTAAAATTATGTCAATTTGTTTCGAGGAGGAGACAAAATGGGACATCTTGATCATACCCATGAGCACACCCACGACCACGGTGGGGCGGAGCACATCCACACCCATGACCACGGGCCTCTCCGGGCGGAGGGCGGCGCGGTCAGCGAGCAGACAGTGGCGGTACTGCAGTATATGCTGGACCACAACATTCACCACGCCTCCGAACTCAGCGATCTGGCCGGCCAGCTGACCGGGGAGGCCCAGCACCAGATGCTCCACGCCGTGGAGGCCTTTGACCAGGCCAACGGCTATCTGTCCCACGCGCTGGAACTGCTGAAGAAGTAGACGCAACAAGCAAAGGAGCGATCGCAATGTGCCTTTCGACCATTTATAACAGAGAAAAGCAGGACGACAACATTCTCTGCCGCTTTGTGTCCACCATCACGGTGGAGGGGGACAAGCTGCGGTTTGAGGACGTGATGGGGGCGGTGACGGAGATCACCGGCCGCTTTGTGTCTGCGGACCTGACAGCGGGCACGGTCATCGTGGCCGCGGACTGAGGCCATGGCGGACTACGAACTGTGCTGCGAGATTTTTAACCAGTGCAGCAACAACCAGATGCGGGACGTGGCGTTCCAGGAGGTGTCGGTGGAGGATACCGACGCCTATGTCCGGTCACTGGAGCCCCGGGCCGCAATTGAAAAGGAACTGCTGGCGGATGGGACGGCGGTGTACCACACGGATACCGCCGGACTGCGCAAGCGGTACTCCTTCACGCCCGTTTGAGCCGCCGGGGGCGGCTGACTGTCACCCATAGCGGCGGTGCCGCTTGTAAATATACTGACACATATGGAGGACCTGTATATGCGCGTTTCTGAGATTTTTGAAGAGAGAGCGGCTTTTTCCTTTGAAGTATTCCCCCCTAAGACGGATGTGGGCATGGAGAAGCTGTGTGGCGAGGGCGGTGTGCTGGAGAAGCTGTACACCCTGAATCCTGACTATATCTCCTGCACCTACGGCGCGGGCGGCACCAATGTGGGCAAGAACCTGGAGGTTCTGGACAAGATCAAGAAGGACGGCAAGTGCACCCCCGTTACCCACTTCACCTGCATCGGCAATACCCGTGAGGGCATTAAGGAGCAGCTGAACAACTACCTGGCCCACGGCGTGGACCACATGCTGGCCCTGCGGGGCGACCTGCCCTTCGGCTGGACCGGCACCGGCGGGGATCTGCACTACGCCACCGAACTGGTGAAGTTTGTGCGCCGTGAGTTCGGCGACAAGTTTACCATCGCTGTGGCCGGCTCTCCCGAGGGCCACATCGCCTGCCGCAGCATCGAGGCCGACATCGGCTTCCTCAAGCAGAAGCAGGATGAGGGCGCCGACTACATCATGACCCAGCTGTGCTGGGATATGGACCAGTTCCGCTGGTGGCTGGACGCCATCCGGGCCGCCGGCATCTGGATGCCTGTGGACGTGGGTATCATGCCCATCCTGGATCAGGCCGCCACCATCAACATGGCCCTCTCCCGCAATGGCTGCGTGATGCCCCGGGAGCTCTGCGAGATTATCTCCAAGAACTGGATCTTCCCCAACCCCTTCGACAAAGAGCCCTTTGACGCCGACGTGGCCGGCAAGAAGGCCAGCTTCAAGGAGGCCGGCATTGCGTACACCATCCGCCAGATCGATGAGTACCGCGCCTGCGGCATCGACGGCATTCACCTCTATGCCCTCAACAAGTACGACGACGTGGCCCGGATCGTCAAGGAGTCCGGCATCGTCGATCTGTAAGCCGGGGCGGATATTCTTCGCACACGGAACGGATTTCCGCGCCGCTATGCCGGCGGCGCGGCGATCCGTTTCCCCGCCTTGACCCAACCTATCCCAAAGGAGACGATACTATGGCACAAACCATCGCACTGGCCGGCAAGGGCGGCGTGGGCAAGACCACCATCTGCGGTATGCTCATCGAGTACCTCTGCCAGAAGAAGAACGGGCCTGTCCTGGCCGTGGACGCTGACGCCAACTCCAACCTCAACGAGGTGCTGGGGGTGGATGTGGAGATGACCCTGGGAGATATCCGGGAGAACATTGCCCAGGCGGAACTGGCCCCCGTCAGCCCCATCCCCGCCGGCATGACCAAGGCCGACTACGCGGAGATGATGTTCAGCGACGCCCTCACCGAGGCGGACAACTTTGACCTGCTGGTCATGGGCCGCACCCAGGGCAAGGGCTGCTACTGCTACGTCAACGGTATCCTGACCACCCAGGTGGCCAAGTACGCCAAAAACTACCGCTATATTGTGGTGGACAATGAGGCGGGGCTGGAGCACCTGAGCCGGGGCGTGCTGCCCCAGGTGGACACCATTTTGCTGGTCAGCGACTGTTCCCGCCGGGGCGTCCAGGCCGCCGGCCGCCTGGCGGAGATGATCGGCGAACTGAAGCTGGGCGCGAAGGAGGTGGGCCTGATTATCAACCGGGCCCCCGGCGGCCAGATCAGCGACGGCGTGCGCCAGGAGATCGACAGGTACGGGATGCGCCTGATCGGCATCGTCCCCCACGACGACGCTGTTTATGAGTACGACGCGGAGGGAAAGCCCAGCGTCACCGTGCCGGAGAACAGCCCCGTCAAGCAGGCGGTTCACCGTATCTTCGATCAGCTGTCCCTGTGAGTTCATACTTTTTCATACAGGCAAACACAAACATAATTGAAGGGAGTACACCAATATGCCGTTTGCAAAAAAACCTCAGGTATTTAGCGCCAAAATCAATGAATTGACGCTGGGTACCGGCGACAAGGCCACCACTCTGGGCGGTCAGAACGTATTCAATTTCTATTCCTTTGATGCGCCGATCGCCAATCGCCCCAAGATCGGGATCGATGTGTCCGATGATCCCGCCCAGCCCTGCGAGGGTCTGGCCAGCTTCTACGCCGGCTGTGACACCCTGGCCCAGCGGGCCAAGAAGGCCGCGGAGCTGGAGCATGTGGATTTCGTCTGCATCCGTTTTGACGACGCCGACCCCAACGGGGCCAACAAGTCCGTGGAGGACTGTGTGGCCGACGCCAAGGCTGTTGCCGAGGTAGTGGATAAGCCCATCGTGGTGGCTGGCTGCAAGAACACGGAGAAGGACGCCGACCTCTTCGCCAAGGTGTCCGAGGCCCTCCAGGGCAAGAACATCCTGGTCCTCTCCGCCAAGGAGGAGAACTACAAGGGTATCGCCGCCGGCGCGGGCCTTGCTTACGGCCAGAAGGTGGGCGCTGAGTCCGCCGTGGATATCAACCTGGCCAAGCAGCTGAACGTCCTCATCACCCAGATGGGCGTGGACGGCCACAACGTGGCCATGAACGTGGGCTCCGCCGCCGCGGGCTACGGCTTTGAGTATGTGGTTTCCACCCTGGAGCGTGTGAAGGCCGCCGCCCTCAGCCAGAACGACGCCACCCTGCAGATGCCCATCATCACCCCCGTGGGCGTGGAGACCTGGGGTGTGAAGGAGTCCACCGCCTCCGAGAGCGATGTGCCCGAGTGGGGCTGCCAGGAGGAGCGGGGCATCGATATGGAGGTTGAGACCGCCGCCGCCTGCCTGGCTTACGGCAGCGACGCCGTCATCCTCAAGCATCCCGCATCCATTCAGACTGTTTCGCAGCTGATCGCTGCTTTGATGTAAGGAGGGCCCGAACAATGGCATTGAAAGGTCTTGACATTTTTAAGCTTACCCCCAAAACCAACTGCAAGGACTGCGGCAACCCCACCTGTATGGCCTTTGCCATGAAGGTGGCCAGCGGTGCGCTCAGCATTGACAAGTGCCCCCACATGTCCGATGAGGCTCTGTCCACCCTGTCCGAGGCCACCGCGCCCCCGATGAAGAGCTACAAGGTGGCCGGCCACAGCCTGGGCGGCGAGACCGTCCTCAGCCGCCACGAGAAGACCCTGGTGAGCAAGACCCTGTACGCCGTCCAGCTGTGCGACTGCATGGACGCCGCCCGTCAGGACGCGGTCATCGCCTCCATCCCCAAGGTGGATTACGAGCGCATCAGCGAGCGGATGTACGTGGAGTTTGTCTACGTCAACCACGACAACAGCAAGTCCGCTGAGGACTATGTGGCCCTGGTGAACAAGGCCAAGGCGCTGGATCGTCCCCTGGTGCTGGGCTGCACCGATGTGGCCGCCGCCAAGGCCGCTGTGGAGGCTCTGGCCGGCACTGAGTTCATTCTCAACGGCGCCACCGCCGATAACTACGCCGACATGAGCGCCGTTGCCGCCGGCGCCAAGGCCCTGCTGGGTGTCCGCTCTGACAGCCTGGAGGACCTCCACGCCCTGGTGGAAAAGCTGGAGGCCGCCGGCAACAAGAACCTGATCCTGGATGTGGGCACCGCTTCCATCAAGGACGCCTACGCGGGCGCTGTCCAGATCCGCCGCGCCGCTCTGAAGGACGGCGACCGCTCCTTCGGCTACCCCTCCCTGGTCAACGTGGCCGCCCTGTCCAATGGCGACGCCCATCTGGAGGCCGCTCTTCTGAGCCTGTTCACCTGCAAGTACGGCTCCATCGTGGTCTGCTCCGAGATGACCTACGCCAAGGCCCTGCCCCTGTACGGCCTGCGCCAGAACATCTTTACCGACCCCCAGAAGCCCATGAAGGTGGCCCCCGGCATCTACCCCATCAACGGCGCCGACGAGAACAGCCCCTGCTGCCTGACTGTGGACTTTGCCCTGACCTACTTCCTGGTCTCCGGCGAACTGGAGCGCAGCAAGATGCCTGTGAACCTGCTGATTACCGACGCCTCCGGTATGTCCGTTCTGACCGCCTGGGCCGCCGGCAAGTTCTCCAGCAGTTCCATCAAGAAGTTCTTCGACGAGTTTGACATCAACAATAAGATCAAGAGCCGCGCCCTGATCATCCCCGGCAAGGTGGCCGTGATGAAGGGCGAGATCCAGGATAAGCTGCCGGAGTGGAGCGTGATCGTCGGTACCACCGAGGCTGTCCAGCTGGTGAAGTACCTGCGGGACGAGGAGTGGAAGAAGAGCTACGTGGACAAGTCCGCCGCCGCTGCCGCCACCGCCGGCGCCCCCGCCGCTGAGGCTGCTCCCGCTCCCAAGAAGGTCATCCCCGCGCCTCCCATCGTTGTCACCGGCCCCTACATGATCGACGATAAGCCCGTTACCTACAAGGGCCACGACCCCAAGAGCCAGACCTTCGTCACCATCGGCGAGCGGATCCACTGCATCTCCCCCGCCATCCGCAAGGCCATGGACAGCTATGACGAGGCCCCCATCCTCAAGCGGGCCGCCGAGCAGATCGCCGCCGGCGCCACCTACCTGGATGTCAACATCGGGCCTGCTGAGTCCAACGGTCCCGAACTGATGCAGTGGGCTGTCCAGCTGCTGCAGCAGAACTTCAACAACGTGCCTCTGGCTCTGGATACCGCCAACCAGAAGGCCATCGAGGCCGGCATCAAGGTCTATAACCGCACCAACGGCAAGCCCATCGTGAACTCCGCCGACGCCGGCAGCCGGATCAGCAACATCGACCTGGCCGCCGCCAACGACGCCATCGTCATCGCCCTCTGCTCCGCCGACGGTATCGCCAAGGACAACGAGGAGCGCATGATGCACTGCCACAACATGCTGGAGCGGGGCCTGAGCCACGGCATGGAGTCCGACGATCTGTGGTTTGACCCCCTGTTCCTGGTGGTCAAGGGCATGCAGGACAAGCAGATGGACGTGCTGAACGCCATCAAGGCTTTCTCCGACGAGGGCCTGAAGAGCACCGGCGGCCTCTCCAACAACTCCAACGGTATGCCCAAGCATATCCGTCCCATTATGGACAGCGCCATGGTGGCCATGGCCATGATGCAGGGCCTGACCTCCGCCATCGTGAACCCCTGCGACCTGCGCCTGATGGAGACCATCAAGAGTTGCGATATCCTCAAGAACCACAACCTGTACGCCGACTCCTACCTGGAGATCTGATCGGGCAGGTAAAACGACAAAAAGCCCGGCACACAGGCGAGCCTGTGTGCCGGGCTTTCTTATGGAACCGGGCCGGAACTGCTGACCGGTTTTGCCTCATCAAAGAGGCAGACCCTTGTGGTGCCGGTTGGCGTCCAGAACAACTATGACCATATTCACCACAACGAAGAGAATATTGGCGGCGGTGAGAAGCAGGCAGATATAAAACTGCGGACGGGACACGTGACCGGGGATCGTCCGCGTAATGGGAACCAGGCCCACGGACGACAGCAAACAGGCCAAAATTAACAGAGCAAGGGCCTATGGGTCATACAGGAACCTTTCCATATTCCCAAAAGGGAACGGGGACGTGTCAGTCCCCGTTCCCCCGATAGACGATCTTGCCAATATTCCAGCTGAGGGCCACACGCTTTGCCATCTCCTGGCGCTCGTCCTCGTTTCGATAGGCCATCTCCGCCGTGCGGCAGCCGCAGTCCAGACACTGGACATAGATCTGCCAGCCGTATTCCTCCTCCAGGGAGCCCACGCCGCCGCACAGGGGGCAGTCCTGCAGATCAATATGCGCAAAAGGGTCCATTGGTGTTCCTCCTGGTTCAAAGTTACGTTCCTACTATACTACTTGGGCGGTGTATTTGTCAACGGCGGCCCTGCTGGCGCGATCCCCCCGCGGGGGATGGAAAAAAATTTGCCGCGGGGCGGAAAAGGCCTATACAAACCGCTCTGCATTTGGTATATTAAATAATAGAAACCCTGAAAGAACAGGAATTTTTACAGGAGGTTGTTCTGAACATGAGCGTATTGACTGATCTGATCTATGCCGGCTCTCATGCTGTCGCGGGCCTGACCGAAGGGGCCGTCAACGACGCTATCGCCAAGCACGGCGCCGACACCCCTGTGGCCTTTCCCAACACCGCCTATTTCTTCCCCACCATTTACGCCGCCACCGGCGTGAAGGTCAAGACCCTGGGCGACCTGCCCGCCTGCGTGGGCGTTCTGAAGAGCCTGATTACCGATCAGGAGGATCTGGGCCAGGCGCTGAACGCGGGCCTGGCCACCGCCGTGGGCGCGGAGATCATTGAGGGCCTGAAGTATGTGGGCGGCGGCGACCCCTACGGGGCGGAATCCGGCATTGGCTTTGTGCCCGACCCCGTGATCCGCTCCCTGGGCGTGCCCCTTGTCACCGGCGATATCCCCGGTGTGGCCGTGGTCCTGGGCAAGGCGGACAGTGCCGCGGACGTGGCCGCGGTGGTGAAGGACTACCAGTCCAAGGGCATTATGACCTTCATGATCGGCGACTGCATTGAGCAGGCGCTGGAGCAGGGGGTAAAGATGGGGCTGGAAATGCGGGTTGTGCCCCTGGGACACGACGTTACCAGTGTGATCCATGTGGTCACGGTGGCCATCCGCGCCGCCCTGATTTTCGGCAACCTGCAGGCCGGCGACCTGGCGGGGCTGCTGAAGTACACCAAGGACCGGGTTCCCGCCTTTGTCAACACCTTCGGCCCCCTGAACGAGGTGGTGGTCTCCGCCGGCGCCGGCGCCATCGCCCTGGGCTTCCCCGTGATCGTGGACCAGGACCTGGGCGACGTACAGGTCCCCGGCGCGCTGGAGTCCGTTACCGACCACAGTGAGACGGTGAAGCATTCCCTGGCCATGCGTGGCATCAAGATCAAGGTGAAGGAACTGCCCATCCCTGTAGCCTTCGCCGCCGCCTTCGAGGGCGAGATCATCCGCAAGGCGGATATGAAGGTGGAGTTCTGGTCCAGCAAGAACACCACCTGTGAGTTGGTGACAATGCGGGAGATGGACGAGATTGAGGACCACAAGATCCAGGTGGTGGGCCCCGATATCGACAGCGGCGAGACGGAGTACGCCCTGGCCACCTATATTGAGGTGGCCGGCGCCAAGATGCAGAAGGACTTTGAGTCCGTCATCGAGCGGAAGATCCACGCCTGGTTCAACTACATGGAGGGTGTCATGCACACCGGCCAGCGCAACCAGTTCCGCATCCGCATCAGCAAGGACGCCTACGACAAGGGCCTGCGCATGCACCACTTCGGCGAGGTGCTGTACAACATGATTATGGATGAGTTCGAGGCGGTGGTGGACAAGTGCCAGGTCACTCTGGTGACGGACCCAGATAAAGCCACCAGGATCCTGAACGAGGAGGCTATGCCCACCTACAACGCCCGGGATGACCGCCTCAGTTCCCTCACCGACGAGAGCGTGGACCAGTTCTACACCTGCATTCTCTGCCAGTCCTTCGCCCCCAGCCACTGCTGCGTGGTCACGCCTGAGCGGCTGGGCCTCTGCGGCGCGGTGAGCTGGCTGGACGCCAAGGCCACCAAGGAGCTCAACGACGCCGGGCCCTGCCAGCCCATCAGCAAGGAGGGCTGCACCGACGCCGTCAAGGGTTACTACCCCGACGTGGACCGCATGGTTCACTCCGCCACCCAGGGCGCCGTGGAGCATGTGAGCCTGTACTCCATCATGGAGGACCCCATGACCTCCTGTGGCTGCTTTGAGTGCATCTGCGGGATTGAGCCCTTCTCCAACGGCCTGATCATCGTCAACCGGGAGTACAAGGGCATGACCCCCACCGGTATGACCTTTGGCGAACTGGCCTCCATGACCGGCGGCGGCGTGCAGACCCCCGGCTTCATGGGCCATGGCCGCCACTTCATCTCCTCCAAGAAGTTCGCGGCCGCCGAGGGCGGCGTGGCCCGCATCGTCTGGATGCCCAAGGAACTGAAGGATGACGTGGCGCCCCGGCTGAACCAGACTGCCAAGGAGATGCTGGGTATCGACAACTTCTGCGATATGATCGGCGACGAGACCATCGCCGAGGACGCGGAAACCCTGCTCAGCTTCCTGACGGAAAAGGGACATCCGGTGCTGAACCTGGAGCCTCTGATGTAAAACCCGTCCCCATCGGGGGGCCGCTTCGGCGGCCCCCTTTTTTATTGGCGGCAAAGGGGCACGGAAGCCCCTGTCCGCCGTCCGGGACCGGGCAACCCGTCTGCCCCGGCCCGGTGCGGGAATATCCATGCCTGCAGGCTAAGAACTTGACAAGGCCGGGGGGGCCGGATATACTAGTAACAGTGTGCAAACCCCATTTTGCGGGAAAAATTCCCAATTTTTTATACCTACCCGGAAAGGAACAGCTATGTTTACGATTACGTTTCGCTTCGAGAGCGGCGACCCGGTGGTCATCTCCGCCAACGCGGGGGAGAAGCTGCTGGACGTGGCCCGGAAGGCCAATGTGGCCATTGACGCCCCCTGTTCCGGCAACGGCGTGTGTGGCAAGTGCCGGGTGCGCCTGGTGTCCGGCTATCTGGATGCCCCCATCAACCGCCATATCACCACCGAGGAGTACGAGGCGGGCTGGCGGCTGGCCTGCATGGCCCAGGTCAGCGGCGACGCGGAGATTGAGGTGCCGGACATCGCCAGCGCCTACCGCAGCCGCATGAAGATGGCGGATCTCAGTTCCCCGGAGGAGGTGGCCCTCTTTGAGAACCTCCACCATCAGCTGGAGGAGGCGGGGATCACCTTCGGCAGCGATCTGAGTTTTTTGCCCCTGGAGCTCAGCGAACCCACCCTGGACGACACCATGCCCGACAACGAGCGGGTGATCCGGGCGGTGGAGGCGGCCACCGGCGTGCCGGAGGATGCCATCATGATGCCCTACTCCGTGCTGCGGGACCTCAGCTGGGTGCTGCGGGAGAGCGATTTCCATGTTAAGTGTGTCATTTCCCGGGACAATGACCGCATCCTGATCCGGGATGTGCTGCCCATCGACAACACGGAGCCCATCGTGGGCTTTGCCTTGGATCTGGGCACCACCTCCCTGGCCGGCGTCCTGGTGGATCTCTCCACCGGGAAGATCCTGGCCAAGGCCAGCGGCGGCAATGGCCAGATCCGCTACGGCGCCGACGTGATCAACCGGATTATCGAGTCGGACAAGATCGGCGGGCGCAAGCGGCTCCAGGACGCGGTGATCAAGGAGTCCATTATCCCCATGCTGGCCCAGATGTACCGCACGGCGGGCATCAACCCCCGGCGCATCTACCGCATGGTGCTGGCGGGGAACACCACGATGAACCACCTGCTGCTGGGCCTCCACGCCGACCCAGTGCGGATGGAGCCCTTTGTGCCCAGCTTTTTCCGGGCGGACTACCTCTATGCCCGGGATATCGGGCTGAAGATGAACCCGGTGGCGGAACTGATTGTGGCCCCCAATATCGGCAGCTACGTAGGCGGCGACATTACCGCCGGCGCCTTGGTGTCCATGATCTGGAACAGCCCGGAACTGAGCCTGTTCATTGACCTGGGCACCAACGGGGAACTGGTATTCGGCAATAACGAGTTTTTGATGAGCTGCGCCTGCTCCGCCGGACCGGCCTTTGAGGGCGGCGACATCAGCTGCGGCATGCGGGCCACCGACGGGGCCATTGAGGCCTGTACCATTGACAGGGACACCATGGAGCCCACCCTCACTGTGGTGGGCGGCGGCGCTCCCGCCGGCATCTGCGGCAGCGGCATCATTGACCTGATCGCCGAGCTCTTCCGCTGTGGTATCATCAACGGCAAGGGCAAGCTGATCCGGGAGGGGGAGCGGGTGCTCCGGGATGAGCACGGCATGGGCTCCTACGTGGTGGCCTGGCAGAAGGACGCCGGCGGGGCCAAGGACGTGGTCATCAACGAGGTGGATATCGACAACTTTATCCGCGCCAAGGGCGCCATTTTCTCCGCCACCCAGACCATGCTCTCCTCCCTGGGCTTTGACGCCTCCGTGATTGAGCGGGTGTATGTGGCCGGCGGCATCGGCAGCGGCATCAACATGAAAAACGCCGTCACCATCGGCATGTTCCCGGATATCCCCCTGGACCACTTCCACTACATCGGCAACTCCTCCCAGACGGGGGCCTACGCCATGCTGCTGTCCTCCCAGGCCCGGGAAAAGGTGTTTGAACTGGGGCGGTCCATGACCTATTTGGAACTGAGCAACGAGCCCAGCTATATGGACGCCTTTGTGGCGGCCTGCTTCCTGCCCCATACGGATGGCTCCCTGTTTCCCAGCGTGGATTTCTAACCCCCCTTTTACAGCCAAAGGCCCCGGGG
>USMP01000011.1 GCA_900555795.1 uncultured Eubacteriales bacterium | reverse complement strand
GGTAGGCGATTACCGCCCCCACGCCGCTAGCCGCGTACATGGCCCGCAGCATCTCCTCCTCGGAAATATGGTCCCGCCGGTACAGGGGGATCAGCACCGCCGGCATGACTCCGCAGGCCCCCGCCGTGGGAGCCGCCACAATCCGGCGCATGCAGGCGTTGGACTCCCCCATAGCCAGAGCCTCGGCTATCACCTGAGCGGTAAAGTCACCGCCAATGGAGGCGTGGGTGGCAGCATACTGGCGCATCTGCGCCCCCTGGCCCCCGGCCAGGCCGCTGAGACTGCGGCGCTCCCCGGTGTAGGCTGCGGAGGCGTCCAGCATGGCGTGCCAGGCGGCGGCCATCTTCTCCACAGAATCCCTGCGGCTCACCTGCCGGTTCTCCATATCCGTCTCCAGGATGATCTCCCAAAAGGGCTTCTCCTCCCGCCGGGCCGCGGCGAGAATATCCTGCATGGCATCCAGATTCATCCCTAGTCCTCCCTCTCGTAGTACGTCACCCGCAGAATGCCGGGCAGCCGGCGCAGCAGTTCCAGTATGGGCTCCGGCACAGGCTCGTCCACCTCAATGACCATAATGGCGCTGCCGCCCCGGCCATCCCGGCTCAGGCTCATGTTGGCCACGTTCACCCGGGCCTGGGCCAGGGCGTAGGTCACGTCGGCCACATGGCCCCGGTCATCCCGGTTATGGATGATCAGGGTGTGGTAGTCCCCGGCGAAGGAGACGTCCATGCCGTCGATCTTGTCCACCTGAATGCGGCCACCGCCGGTGGAGCAGGCCTGCATCACCAGCTTCTTCCCCGTGACCCCGGTCAGTTCCATCGCCACACTGTTGGGGTGGGCCTCCCGCAGTTCCACCTCGTGAAAGGTAAAGGTCAGGCCCCGGCGGGCCGCCACGGCGAAGCTGTTGGGAATGTCAAAGTCGTCCGGGCTCATGCCCAACAGCCCCGCCACCAGGGCCTTGTCCGTGCCGTGGCCCACGCCGGTGTCCGCGAAGGAGCCATGGAGGCACAGCATGGCCTTCGCCGGCCTCTCCCCCAGCAGGGTCCGGCCCATGCGGCCAATACGCACCGCCCCGGCGGTGTGGGAACTGGAGGGGCCCACCATAATGGGACCCATAATATCAAATACGTCAATCATTGGCGCCTCATCTCTTTCCGCGGTTCTCCCCGCATTCGGTTTTCGCACTGGTATTGTATCATAAATTTTAAATTAGTCAACGCCGCCAGGCCGCCGTTGCAATTTCCCCGCGCTTCTTTTATAATAGAAAAAAACCACCCCAAACAGGAAAGGAGCCGCCATATGGCCAAGCTGCTGCTGAAGCATATCCGCGCCGCCGTCACCTGCGACGATCAGGACCGGGTCCTGGAGCATATCGATATTCTATGTGAGGAGGGCCGCATCCGGGCCATGGGACCGGATTTGGACGCCGCCGGCGGCGAAGTCATCGACTGCGCCGGCATGCTCTGCTATCCGGGGCTTGTAAACACACACCACCACCTCTACCAGTGTTTCAGCCGGAACCTGCCCCAGGTACAGCACATGGAACTTTTCGACTGGCTGCGGACCCTGTATGAGATCTGGAAAAATCTGGACAGCGCCGTGGTCCGCTTCTCCTCCCTGGCCGCCATGGGGGAAATGATGAAGCACGGGTGCACCACCTGCTTTGACCACCACTACGTCTTCCCCCGGGGCGCCGGGGACCTTCTGGGCGCTCAGTTCGCCGCGGCGGAGGAACTGGGCATGCGCATGGTCTGCTCCCGGGGCAGCATGGATCTGAGCAAGAAAGACGGGGGCCTGCCGCCGGACAGCGTGGTGCAGACCATCGGCGAAATTCTGTCCGACAGCATCCGGGCCATCGAGACCTATCACGACCCATCCTTTGGCTCCATGCGTCAGGTGGCGCTGGCCCCCTGCTCCCCCTTCTCCGTCAGCGCCGATCTGCTCCGTGAGAGCGCGGCCCTGGCCCGGCAGTATGGCGTCCGGCTCCACACCCACCTGTGTGAAACCAGGGACGAGGAGCGGTACATGCTGGAACGGGAGGGCATGCGTCCGCTGGCCTTCATGGAGCGGCTGGGCTGGCTGGGGGAGGATGTGTGGTTTGCCCACGGCATCCACTTCACAGACGGAGAGCTCCGCCTTCTGGCCCAGACCGGCACCGGCGTGGCCCACTGTCCCGCTTCCAACATGAAGCTCTCCTCCGGCATCTGCCGCGTCCCGGACATGCTGGAACTGGGCGTGCCGGTGAGCCTGGCCTTGGATGGCAGCGCCAGCAACGACGGGAACAGCCTGCTGGAGGAACTGCGCACCGCCTACCTGCTCCACCGCCTGGCGGACAGCCGCCGGGCCCCCTCGGGCTACGATCTGCTGAAAATGGCCACCCGCGGCGGCGCCCGGGTCCTGGGCCGTGGGGACATCGGCTCTCTGGAGCCCGGCAAGTGCGCGGATCTGTTCCTCATCGACAGCCGCCGGCTGGAACTGGTGGGGGCCTGCCGGGACGTAAAGAGCGTGCTGGGCACCGTGGGTGTCCGTGGGAGCGTGGATTACACCGTCATCAATGGTCGGGTCACTGTGCGAAAGGGCCGGCTTGCCGGCTGGGACGAGGGGGCGCTGGCCGCTCAGGCGGAGGCGGTCTGCACCGCCTATCTGGACCGGTAGGCCCCATTATGGAAAGGGCGGGCTTCCTCCCGCCGGACAGGAGTGACATCATGGAACTAACCAGTATTTTGGACTACCTCTTCATCGGATACGGCGCGTTTTTCATCTATGAGTGGTTTTTGGTACAGATCAAGCGGCGGCCCTTTTCCGCCGGGATCATCCTGCCCCAGGACCTGACGCAGGGTACCTGCCGGAACCCGGAGGGCCTTGGCCGCTTTATCGCCCCGCGGCTTCTGATGGAGGGGGCGCTGCTGGCGGGCTTCGGCGGCTTCTGGCCCTTTTTTATCCTCTCCATCGCCTTTTCCGTCACCATGATCGCCCTGTATGTGGCCACCGTCAAAAAGGCGCGGCGGTTCTGGGCGGACAGCGGGGAGGAACGCTGATATGACGGAAAAAGTGGAACTGCTGCTGGCGGAGCGGCCGGCGGCCATCCCCCCCAGGCCCGCCTCGGCGGAGGCCCTGGCCCAGGGCTACATCTCCCAGCTGACCGCGGCGCTGAACCAGGGGTCGGTGCAGCTGTCCATCACCTGCGCCGACCCCGCCGCCCTGGGGTTGGAGCCCGGGCGGACAGCTCACGCCGTGCTGCGCGCGGCGGTGGACTTCCTCTACGACCACCCCCAGGTGCAGCGCCTTTCCATCCGCTGCGCCGGCCAGGAGGCCTGGCGGGCCTACTCCTTTCAATGGAATCTGTGGTTTGCCGCCCACAAGCCCCCCCACCAAGAGGAGCGGGAGCAGGCCCTGTAGCAATTTTCCGCCTGATCAGACTGCTTGCAGCCGCCCCGCAGCCGGTTCTCATCCGTTCACCGCCCCCGCTCTTCCAGGCGTTTTTTTAATCGCCGCAAGCTGGATATGCGGCACGGCCCCTGCTTTCAGGCATGGCAGCGCCTCCTTGACAAAAATTTTGTTTGTGGTATACTTTAAATAAAAGGGGGATGCGTAGGCATGGAACATAAATTTGATGAAATGCCCGGGTATATTAAACTCATCTTAGCAATCCTTTTTGTTTTTTCGATCCCGATATTCTTAGCACTGCTTGTGTACTAATCTCCCCCCGCCGCCCATGTCCGGGCGGCGGTTTTTTATCTTCTCTCGTCAATCTGTGCCCAGGCGAAGGCCTCCAGAAGATCCCGGTATCCGCGGCTCTGCTCGCAGACCTCCCAGGGCGGGATGTTCTTCACGCGGAAGAGCCAGTACAGGAGGGAGAGGTCCGGGTCGCTCCCCTCCTCTAGCCGTTTTTTACTTCTTTGAGGGTGTTCTGCCGGAACCCGCTCAGCTTCTCCTTCATTTCCTGGCGGGCGTCCTTGGACGCTAGCGTGTACTCGTTCAGCTGATTCCTCAGCGCCTCCAGCTTCTCAGATTCTGCGTGGTAGGCATCCGCTTTTTCTGCAATATCCTGAGCGGAGGCGCCCTTTTCCTTTCGCAGTGTCTTCCACGCTTTTTCCGATGCTTTGACCACATCGGTCTGATCCGCAATGGCTGTTTTTGTTTTGGCAAGGGCCTTCGCCAGGGCGGCCTGCTGATTTTCCGTGGCGGTCACACGGTCAAGCAGATCGTCGAACTCCTTGCTCAGAGCCTTGCCGGAGTTTATCATTGACTTCATGGTGTTGGACATACGATCCCGCAAAGTCATGACAATTCCTACTTCTGGCATGCATTCCCCTCCTTGACGATTTGCAAAAATATGCTATAATAGGTTTTGAAAGGTGTGGTGTTCGCTTATGACGTTTTCTGAACTGGACAAATCCTTCCGTGATGCAAAAAAAGCCCCGTTTTGGGATAGATCCACAAAAACGATCTTTTGGGTCTTTGGATTGGTTACACTTCCCTTTTTGCTTTTGTTTTTATTCTGTATGCTTTGACTCCCCCGCCGCCCATGTCCGGTCGGCGGTTTTTTATCTTCTCTTATCCATCTGTGTCTATGGGAAGGCCTTCGGAAAATCCCGGCAGCCGGCGCTCCTCCTGCATGTTCTTCGCGCGGAAAGGCCCTGTAACAATTTGTTACCCAAACTGTTACCGTTTTCCACTTGCTTTCTCCCGCCTTCCAGGGGATAATGGATTCGTCAAATACTGTCGAAGGAAGTCCCTGTGATGAATCGTTTACTCCCTCTTTTTCTCGTTCTTTGCCTTCTCGCCTGCCTGCTGACAGGCTGTGTGGGCCAGGCGGCACCCCTGCCTGAGGAGGATGCCTCCAAAGCTGACCCGGTCATCCCCTCCGGCGGCGCGGTACAGCCGGACCAGCAGGAGCCGCCCCCCCAGATCCCGGAAACCAAGCCGGAACCGGAGCCGGAGGAGCCCTATGTCCGGACCATCGACCCGGCGGGGCCCATGGTGGCCCTCACCTTTGACGACGGCCCCCACCCGGTGTACTCCCACCAGATCCTGGATATTCTGGAGGAAAACCACGGCGTGGCCACCTTCTTTGAGGTAGGCCGCAGCATTGCCCAGTGCCCCGACGCCCTGCCCCGGATGCTGGAACTGGGGTGCGAGGTAGGCAGCCACTCCAACAGCCATCGTGATCTGGGCAAACTCGGCAAAAGTGCCATTTTGCAGGATCTGCAGGCGGCAGACGAGGCCTTTCTCTCCGCCACGGGAACAGCGCCCACCCTGCTTCGGCCCCCCTACGGATCGGTAAACAAGGCTGTAAAATACGCCACTAACCGCTCCGTTGTCACCTGGACGGTGGACACCCAGGACTGGCTCTCCCGGGACGCGGACAAGGTGGTGGAATATGTGCAGGGCCTTGCCAGCCTGGACGGCGAGATTGTCCTGCTCCACAGCACCTACGAAAGCACCGTGGAGGCGGTGCGGACGCTGGTCCCCTGGCTGGTGGAGCAGGGGTATCAGCTTGTGACGGTCAGTGAACTGATGGCCTACTACTACGGTGAACTGCTTCAGCCGAACCAGTTCTACGGCTATACCTATTTCACCACCCACAGCCGCACAGATACGCCTCTGACGCTTCCCGCCCCCGGCGAATCCATCCCCCAGGAGGAGGCGGCGGTGCCGGAGGAGGACCCCGCCAAACAGGAGGCGCCGGAGAATTCCGAAAGCGCCCCCGATACACAGGAGAACACCCCCGGTACACAGGAGAGCACCCCCGCCGTTCCCCCTCCCACTCCCACCGTGCCGGAGACGGGGGCGGCGCCACCCGACAACCCAGCTTCCGAGGATTCCCCCGCTGGGGCCGTCCCCGAGGGCAGCGGACCGGCGGAGGAGCCCAGCCAGCCGCCTGCCGATCAGCCCCCCGCCGGAACAGTTCTCCCCGGGGAACTGCCCGGGGAGGTTTCCGACGCGCCCCCGCCTCCCGGGGACGGCCCCTCCGCCGACACATAAGGAGAGCCGTACAGCAGTTCACAGCAAAGCCGCCGGTACCAGATTGGTACCGGCGGCTTCTTTTTTCCAAAGAAACTATGTACGGTCTTGCGGCCCTTGCACAGGCCTGTCACTGGGCCATCTTGTGGGCCAGTTCCACCTTGGCGTAGGCATGCTTGCGGACAAGGAAGAAGAACACACAGTGGAAAATTGCTGTCACCAGCCAGCTGACAGGGTAGGACACATACAGGGCGGCAGGTGTGCCCACCAGGGGGAATACAAACGCCACCCAGATCAGCCGCAGCCCGCAGGCCCCCACCAGGGACACAATCATCGGCACCATGGAATAGCCCAATCCCCGCAGTACGCCCACCTGGGTGTCCATCAGCCCGCACAGGAAATAGGTGGTGCAGGTAATGCGCATGCGCAGCAACGTCTGGGCAATCACCTCCGGCTCCCCGGGGGCGTAGATGGCGGCAAGCTGCTGACCAAAGAGCACCGCCGCGCCTCCCAGCGCCGCGCCGATGGCCACCGTGTAGGCCAGGCACAGTTCCATGATCCGATCCACCCGCCTGCACTGGCAGGCGCCGTAGTTCTGGCTGGTAAAGGTGAGGGCCGTCTGATAGAAGGCGTTCATACCCGCGTAGACAAAGCCCTCAATATTGGCCGCCGCGGAGGAGCCAGCCACAATGGCGGTGGAGTTAAAGGCGTTGATGGCGGACTGGATGACCACATTGGAGATGGAAAACAGCATCCCCTGAAACCCGGCGGGAAAACCCACCTGTAAAATCCGCCGCACCACCCGTCCATCCAGGCACAGGCGCTTTAAATCCACCCGCAGGGGGCCGCTGTCCCGCATCAGGCAGAGCAGCACCAGCACCGCGGATATGGCCTGGGAGATAATGGTGGCCAGCGCGACTCCCGCCACGCTCATGTGGAACACGATGACAAAAAACAGGTTCAGCGCCACATTGACCACGCCGGCCACCGCCAAAAAGTACAGGGGCCGCCGGGTGTCCCCCTGGGCCCGGAGGATGGCCGCGCCGAAGTTATAGAGCATATTGAAGGGCATCCCCAGAAAGTAGATGCGCAGATACACGGTAGCCAGGCCAATCACGTCCGCCGGGGAGGACATCCACTCCAGCAGCCGCCGCACCAGCAGCGTGCCGATGCCTGTCAGAACCAGGCCGCTGAGCAGGGCCAGGGTGATGGAGGTGTGGACGCTGCGGCGCACCTCCTCCTCCCGGCCGGCCCCCAGATCCCGGGCCACGGTGACGTTGCTGCCGACGGACAGGCCCACAAACATATTTACCAGCAGGTTAATCAGGGAGGTGGTGGAGCCCACGGCGGCCAGGGCCTCCTTTCCGGCAAAGCGGCCCACCACCACCACGTCCGCCGCGTTGAACAGCAGCTGCAGCAGGCTGGAAGCCATCAGCGGCAGCGCAAAAAGCAGCAGCTTCCCCGCCAGGGAGCCGCTGCACATGTCGATCTTATATCCTTGCTTTCCCATGACTTGTCTCTCCATCCTCGTTCAAAAGCCCGGGTCCGATCTTCCCCAGGGCCAAAAGGCATAGCAGTTATACCACAATTACCGGGAAAGGACAATAGCAAATGGAGAAAATTTTATCCGATTTTTCTCCTGTTTGTGGAATTTTTCCACAATTTTTCTGTGGGAAAGAGCCGCCGGATCGGAATAATCCGGCGGCTCTCCCTCTGTAAGGATCTGTGTTCCCCCGGGGCTGTCCCCACTGGGCTGTCCCTACTCCACGGTGACGGACTTTGCCAGATTCCGGGGCTTATCAATGTCGCAGCCGCGCAGCAGGGCCACATAGTAGGCAAACAGCTGCAGGGGGATGATACCCAGGCTGGGCAGCAGCAGGGGGTGGGCCTGGGGGATGGTCACAACGCCGTTGGCCACCTTTCCCATCTCCTCCCCGTGATCCACGGTCGTCAGCGCCAGCACGTCGCCGCCCCGGGCCTTGACCTCCACAATATTGCTCATCGCCTTGTCGAAGAGCTTCGCGTAGGTGCCCAGCGCTACCACCAGCGTGCCCTCCTCAATGAGGCTGATGGTGCCGTGCTTCAGTTCCCCGGAGGCATACGCCTCGGAGTGGATATAGGAGATCTCCTTCAGCTTCAGGGAGCCCTCCATCCCCAGGGCATAGTCCACATTGCGGCCAATGAAAAAGACGCTGTTGTGGTTGAAATACTGGCTGGCATAGTACTGGATGCTGTCCTTGTTTGCCAAGACCTCCTCGATCTTGTCCGGCAGGCGCAGCAGTTCCTCCTGAATCAGCCGGTACTCCCCATCCTCCATGGTGCCCAGAACCCGGGCCAGGTACAGACCCAGTAGGTTAATGACCGCCAGCTGGGTGGAAAATGCCTTGGTGGTGGCCACGGCGATCTCCGGCCCCGCCCAGGTATAGAGCACCTGGTCGCTCTCCCGGGCGATAGAGGAGCCCACCACGTTGACAATGGACAGTATCCTGGCCCCCAGGCGCTTCGCCTCCCGCATGGCCGCCAGCGTGTCCAGCGTCTCCCCGGACTGGCTGATGACAATGGCCATGGTGTGCTCATCTACAATGGGGTCCATGTACCGGAACTCCGACGCCAGCGCCACCTCCACCGGACGGCGGAGGATCCGCTCCAGATTATACTTGCCCATCATGCCCACATGGTAGGAGGAGCCGCAGGCGATAATATAAAACTTGCTGACGCCGCGAATGTAGTCGTCGCTGATACGGAAGCCGTCCAGCACCACCTCGCCGCCCCGGATCCGGGGGAAAATGCACCGGCGCAGCGCCTCGGGCTGCTCCATGATCTCCTTGAACATAAAGTGCTCGTAGCCGCCCTTTTCCGCCGCGTCTACCTCCCAGTCCACCCGGCAGATCTCCTTGACAATCGGCTGCATCAGGTGGTTGTAGCACTGAATGCCCTCCCGCGTCAGCACCGCCACCTCCCCGTCATCCATATAGCTGACGTTGCGGGTATGGCGGATAATGGCGGTGACGTCACTGGCCAGGAAGTTGCAGTCCTCCCCATAGCCCAGGATCAGGGGACTGTCCTTACGCACGGCGATGATCTCATCCGGCGCGTCGGCGCAGATAATGCCCAGGGCGTAGGCCCCCTCGATACGGCGCAGGCAGCGGCCCACGGCCTCCAGGATCCCCACCTGATCCGTCTCATAGAAGTACTCGATCAGCTGGGCCACCACCTCCGTGTCCGTCTCGGACGTGAAGGGAACTCCCTGCTCCTGCAAAAATGCCTTCAGTTCGGCATAGTTCTCAATGATGCCGTTGTGAACCACGGCAATGCGGCCGCTGCGGCTGACCTGGGGATGGGAATTTACGTCCGACGGCGCTCCATGGGTGGCCCAGCGGGTGTGGCCCACGCCTACGGTGCCCTCCACCAGGCTGCCGCCCTGAAGCAGGTCGCTGAGAACCTTCAGACGCCCCTTGGCCTTGTGGACAGAGAGTTTCCCCTCCTCCCGGGAGTACACCGCCACGCCGGCGGAGTCATATCCCCGGTACTCCAGTTTGTTCAGGCCCTCCAGCAAAATAGGGGCTGCCTGCTCCCGGCCCACATATCCAACGATACCACACATATACAATATCCTCCTTACTGAAAATAGGCGAAGCCCACCGCCGCCCCCTTTTCGTGCGGCGGTGTCTCCTTTGTCAACAGCAAGAGGACAAATGCGCAGCCATTTGTCACTCGTTCCCCGGTCACAGCCCCTTTGTTTTGCGGTCGCCCGCATATTTGCCGGCTGTGTACGCACCCGGAGCGATACGGAGGGGCATCCGCCGAAAGTTCGATTCTCCCCCCACCTCGTTGTCTCCCCCGGCCTGCACCGGGCGGAGCACTGGCGCTTATGATAGGCCCCGGCCTATGGTCCTCCTTTCTCTCTGCGACGCTCTGTTCCATAGCATTATATCACACCGCCTCAGCGGATGCTACCAAAATCACGGGGCATAACCCCGGCCCATCCTGCAAATACTGACCGGGAAAGGATGTGGGACAATGACCACCGCGTTTTTCCGCACTGTGATCCTGTATTTGATCCTGATGGTCGGCCTGCGGCTCATGGGCAAGCGCCAGATCGGTGAACTGGAGCCCAGCGAACTGGTTTTGACCCTCATTATATCCGACCTGGCCGCCGTACCTATGCAGAACTTTGGTATCCCGCTGGTCAACGGCCTTCTGCCCATCGTGACGCTGCTGTGCCTGTCCATGCTGCTCAGCTTCTTCAGCCTCAAGTCCATCCGCTTCCGCTCCCTGGTCTGCGGCCACCCCACGGTCATCGTGCGGGACGGAAAGGTGCTTGAGCAGAATATGGCCCGCAACCGCTTCACTGTGGACGAACTGTTTGAGCAGCTGCGCGGCCAGGGCTACAGCGATCTTTCCGCCGTAAAATACGCCATCTTGGAAACCAGCGGCCAGGTATCCGTGCTGCCCTATACCAAGAGCAGCCCCATTACCCCCCAGGCCGTAAATCTGTCGGTGCCGGACGATGTAACCCTGCCGGTACTGCTCATCAACGACGGCCACGTCATGACCCGGAATCTCCGCTCCAGCGGCTATGACGAGGCCTGGCTGACCCAGCAGCTGCGCCAGCGCCGCCTCACCTCCCCCCGACAGGTATTCCTGCTGACGGTGGACGAGGCGGGAAGCATCGTATGCGTGACAAAGGAGGGCGTCACATGAAAGCGCTGTATATTCCCACAGGCCTGCTGGTCCTCATGCTGGGCCTATCCCTCTGGACGGGCCGCTATGTCCAGCTGCGCACAGATCACTGGTCCGCCCTTCTGTCCCAGGCGGAGAAGGCCGCCGATGCGGGAAATTGGGACGAAGCCCTCCGGCAGCTGGAGGGCGCGCGGAAGGACTGGGACAAAAGCCAGACCTTCTTTCACACAATCATTGAGCATCAGGAACTGGACGGGGCGGAACTGTCCCTGATCGGCGCCCTGGCGGCCTGTCGGGAGCAGGACAACGAGGATTTCCACATCCTTATCTCGCAGCTGCTGGGCCAGCTGGAACATCTGGCGGAAACCCAGGCGGTGAGCATCAAAAACGTCCTCTAGCCCCGCCTCCGGGCCTACTTCTCCTCCAGCAGCTTTGTCAGTTCCGCCATAAACGTATGAATATCCTTAAACTGCCGATACACGGAGGCGAAGCGGACATAGGCCACCTCATCCACACCCCGCAGCTTCTCCATGACCTGCTCACCGATCATATCGGTGGTGATTTCCCGCTCCAGGCAGTTCTGCAGGTTCTGCTCAATCTCATCGGTGAGTTGCTCCAGCTTGGCCAGGGGCACCGTCCGCTTCTCACAGGCCCGCAGCATGCTGCCCAGGACCTTGTTTCGGTCAAAGCTCTGGCGGCTGCCATCCTTTTTAATGACCACCATGGGCAGCGACTCCATGGTCTCATAGGTGGTAAACCGTTTCTCACAGGCCAGGCACTCCCGGCGGCGGCGGATACTGCTGCCCTCGTCGGCAGGGCGGCTGTCCACCACCTTGCTCTCTTTATAGCCGCAATAAGGACACTTCATTGACGCATTCCTCCCGTATCACATGTTGGGGTGGGTGTCGTGTGCTGCGTATGTCTCAGTATAGCATACCCGGAGAGGAAATGGTATAGAAATTGTACAAATATTTTGCCGTTCCCTACAGTACAGGTTCCTCCTGGCCATCAAAGGCGTATACCGCGCACCGGCACCCCGCCACCCGCTCCACCCGGGAAAAACAGAACATCGCCTCCAGCGGAAAGGGCTTTCCCTGCTCCAGGGGAAGCGCCAGCAGCAGCCGATTCCCCTCCCTGCGCCACCAGGCCCGGCCATAGCTTTTCAGGCGGCTGTGCAGAAAGCTGCTCCGGAACAGCTGAGCGGGACAGCTGGTTTCCCGCCAGCCGGCGCCGTCCCCAAACCGGAAGGAGCAGCGTGCCTCCCCCCGCAGAAGGCGGCCAAGCCCCGCCACATCCCGGCTGTACAGCCGCCGGCAGACCGTCAGTTCCCGCCCGGCCGGCTCCATAACCCCCAGCATCAGGCCACCCCGCTCCCCCAGCAATTCCACCCGGTACAGCCCGTCGCCCGGGTCCGGCATCACCGCGCGGACCTCCGTGCGCCCGCCCTCCGGGCGGAGCGTGATCTCGCCGCGGCAGACGCCGGCGCAGTACAGCTTGACCTGTTCCATGTGTGCCCTCCTCTCTGAAAAAAGAACGCCCCTCTCCGCATCTTATGCGGGAAGGGGCTCGTTCTTGTCAGAAGGATTTTCAAACAGCGGAAGAGGCAGGGCCTAACCCACCGTGTAGCTTCCCCGCACCAGCAGCACGGTGTCGCCGGACACCGTAATGGCCCGGCTGTCCGTCAGCAGGTACAGGTGATTGGCAGCGAGTGCTCCCCCGCCGCTGAGGGCAGTGCCGCTGGTGACGTCCGTCAGCGCCGCGCCGGTACCGGAGCACACCGCCTGGCCGGACCGGAGAAGCACCTCGCACCCCGCCTCCCCATACAGGCTCTGCCCACTGTACAGCGTCACCGCCGTATAGGACGCGGCCGCCGCGGACATGCCGCCGCCGGACAGAAGTCCCTCCCGCTCCCGGCGCAGCAACTCCTCCTCCATCTCCAGGCGCAGCCGCTCATCCCGCTCCGCCACCTTCCTATCCACCCGCTCCAGCAGCTGGCCCAGGAAGGTGTCGCTCAAATAACTCAGTGTCACCAGCGGGTCCTCCTGGGAGCCCACATCGGCGGCAACGGCCACAAAGGCGGCCAATACAGTCCCCGCCAGCAGCAGGCAGGCGGTGGTGCGCAG